>NZ_PCZU01000212.1:33197-60689 GCF_002887785.1 Rhodococcus sp. ENV425 | reverse complement strand
CCGAGCGGATCGGGATTCTGGTCGCCACCCGCGAGCCGCAGGGTCCGGCCGGCGTCGAGACGTCGGTGGTGCGGGGTCTCGGCGACGAGGCGGCCGGTCAGCTGCTGGCCGCCCTCCTGGGCCGGCGCCCGCCGGACGACGTGGTGGCGGCGGCGGCCGCACAGGTGGGGGGCAACCCGTCGGCGCTGCTGGAGCTGGCGGGCACTCTCTCGTGCGACGAACTCACCGGAACCCGTCCGCTGCGCCTCCCGGTACGCGCCGGGTCGGCCGCGACCCGCATCTTCGGCGCGCGCATCGCCACGCTCGACGACGCGACACGCCGAGCCCTCCAGGTCGCGGCGGTGGCGGCCGACGACGGGTTGCCGGTGGTGTCCGCCGTCCTGGCGCACCTGGGGATCGCCGGCGGTGCCCTGGGAACGCTCGAGGACACCGGGTTGACGTCGTTCGCGGGCGGCCGGTTGTCCTTTCCGCATCCGTTGATCCGCAGCGCCGCGGTATCCGATCTCCCGCCGACGCGGCGGCGGTCGCTGCACCGCGCAGTGGCCGAGATGCTCACCGATCCAGCGCAGCAGGACCGACGTGCGTGGCACCTGACCGAAGCCACCCTCGCCCCGGACGAGGGCACCGCCCGGGAACTGGAGCAGTCCGCGCGGCTGACGTCGGAACGGCGCGGGTACGCGGCCGCCGCGGTCGTCATGGAGCAGGCTGCCGCGTTCTCCGCCGACGAGGCGGGTACGGCCCGGCGTCTCTGCGCGGCGGCCGACGCGGCCCGGCGCGCGGGCCGCGGCACGACCGCGCTGCGGCTGCTGGACCGATCCGACGACCACACCACCGATCCGGCCCTGCGGGCCGCCAGCGCCGGCGTCCGCGGACGGGTCGAACTCCACACCGGCGCAGCGTGTATCGCACGCCGGGTGTGGGAGACGGGCGCCGCGGACATCGGTCGACGAGACCCGGCGCGAGGCGCCCACCTGTTGGCCATGGCGGCCGAGGGAGCACTCGTCGCCGGCGAGCCCGAGGGGGCACTGCGGCTCGCTCGCCGGGCGATCCGGTCGGCGCCGCCCCGGGACACCGACACGACGCTCCTCGGCTCGCTCGTCATCGGCAGCGCGTTGTCGTTGTCCGGCAACCCCTCCGACGGGATGCGCTGGCTGCAGGATGCGGCGGCGCTCGCGCGGTGGGGCACCGACGCCGACGTCGAATGGGTCCTGTTCGCGGAGCTGGGCGCGGTGGCCTGGCACGGGGAGGACGGCGATCCGCGGCAGGTGCTCGACCCGCTGGTCCACCGGCTCCGGGCCGAGGGCGCCTGGGGGCAGTTGCCCCTGGCGCTGTACGTCACGGCGCTGGCCGACAGCCGCCTCGGACGCCTGCACTCCGGTCGTCGCGCGGCCACCGAGGCCGTCGAACTCGCCACCCGCACGGGCGATCTGCTCGCGCTCTGCGCGGCGCTCGGATGCCTGGCGGAACTCGAGGCGCAACTCGGTGACGAACAGGCCTGCCGGGCGCACGCCGCCGACTCGTTGCGGATCCGCGAGAGGACCCGTCTGGGCGAGATGCACCGCGACGCCCTGGACGGACTCGGGCTGCTGGAACTGAGCCTGAATCGGCCCGACCGTGCCGTCGACCATCTGGAGGAGGCCAACCGGCGACCGTCCGGGTACGCGGACGGTCTCCTCGTCGCGCGAGCGTCGTCCGCAGACCTGATCGAAGCGTACGTCCGATCAGGACGCGACGTGCCGGACGCGGTTCGCGAACAGTTGCGGCTGCTCACGGAACTCGCGCTGCCTGATGCCCTCGGAGCCCTGATCTGCCGTGGCCGGGCACTGATCGGCGACGACGCGGAGTACGACACCTGGTTCACCAAAGCCCTGCAACTACACGCACGCTCGCCGTCCCCGTTCGACACCGCCCGGACCGCGCTGTGCTACGGCGAACGGTTGCGCCGCGCCGGGCGCCGGCGCGACGCCCGCAAGCATCTGGAGGCGGCGTTCGACGCGTTCCGGCACATCGGGGCCCGCACGTGGGCCGCACAGGCCGCGACGGAACTGGGCGCCGTCGGCCGGCCGGTCGACGCACCCGCCGCTGCCGCGGGGCACCGGCTCACCCCGCAGGAACTCCAGGTGGCCCGGCTCGCCGCCCGCGGCGGCACCAACCGTGAGATCGCCGAGCAGCTCTTCCTCAGCGTCAAGACCATCGAAATGCATCTGGGACGGCTGTACCGGAAACTCGGCATCCGGTCCCGCACCCAGCTGGCGAACTACCTGCGCGACAACGTCCTCGCCTGAGCATCCGACTCCCAGGACGATGGTCGCATCGGAATAGGTTGGGAATTCAGTCGATTCGATGCCATCTGAGAGTGCAATGCGTCCAGGAATGCCACCGCGGCGGGCGCGGGGTCGAAGTCGCTCCAGGCGAGGTATTCGACTCGGGTCGGCCCGTCGCTGACGGGCACCTTGACCAGATTCGGGTTCGAGGGGACGAAGGCGGGGGGCAGCAGTGCAACGGCGAGGCCCTGTTTCACGAGGTCGAGGATCAGATCGGTAGACATCGATTCGAAAGTCACCTCGCGCCGGAGTTCGGCAGCATCGAAGGCCCGGTCGCTCTGTGCGCGCCCCTGCGTCCCGGCGGGAAAATCCGCGAAGGTCTCGTCTGCCAGATCGCGTAGGCGCAGGCGGCGCCGCCCCGACAGTCGATGATCAGCGGCGAGAACGGCAACGAGACGTTCGCGGGCCAACTCGACGAACCGGACACGGTGAGGGGTGGTCGCGTCAGGCAGGCCCAGCACGGCGATGTCGACCTCGCCCGCGCGGATCGCGGTCACGAGTTCGTCGCTGCCGCCGTTTCGAAGCGCGATGCTCACCGCCGGGTGAGCGCGGTGGAATTCGCCCAGCGCAGTGGGAATGTCGATGGCGGTCACGGTGGGGATGACACCGATCGTCAACGGGCCACGGATCTGCCCTACGGTCGCTGCCGCGTCGGCGGCAGCACGCTCGGCGGCCTCCAGACTCGCCCGCGCCGCGGGCAGGAACGCCGCCCCGGCATCAGTGAGCTCGACCCGACGGCTGGTCCGGGCGAACAGCGGCACGCCCAGCTCTTGTTCGAGCGCCTTGATCTGGTGACTGAGCGCCGATTGGACGACGAAGCACTGCTCGGCCGCTCGGGTGAAGTTCTTCTTCTCTGCCACGGCGAGCACATACCGCAGTTGCTGCAACTCCATCCATCTATCGTGCATCGCGATCGTTGTGATGAAAAGCATGTGTTGGACTCATCAACCGAAAGGGCACGACAGTGGTGGGGTGACTACGACGACCACTTCTCCGCCCACGTCACCCGGCCCGGTGACGAATCGTGCGGCGCTCACCGCGGCGACCGCCGTGGCCCCGGTGGTGTGGGGCACGACCTACCTCGTCACCACCGAACTGCTGCCGCCTGACCACCCCCTGTTCGCCGCGCTCATGCGCGCTCTGCCCGCAGGCGCACTCGGCCTCCTGCTCTCCCGCACGCTTCCGCGCGGGGCATGGTGGTGGAAGGCCGCGGTGCTGGGCGCCTTGAACATCGGCCTGTTCTTCCCGCTGCTGTTCCTCGCCGCGGAACGACTGCCCGGCGGAGTGGCCGCCACTCTCGGGGCGGCCCAGCCGATCCTCGTCGCCGTCCTCGCCGTGATCGTTCTGTCCGAACGCCTCTCGCTCTGGCGCCTGGGCTGGGGCGTCGTCGGCGTGATCGGGGTGGGGCTGGTGGTGCTGGGCCCCGGAGCGATGTTCGACCCCGTCGGCATCATCGCCGGTCTGGCCGGTGCCGCTGCGATGGGAATCGGCGTCGTTCTCACCAAACGGTGGGGCCGGCCCGAGGAAGTCAGCGCGATCGGCTTCGCAGGCTGGCAGCTCACCGCCGGAGGCCTGGTGCTGCTGGCCCCGACGCTGTTGCTCGAGGGGATTCCCAGCCGAATCGGCGCCCCCGCCGTGGCGGGCTACCTCTGGCTCGGCATCGTCGGCGGGCTTCTCGCCTATTCCCTCTGGTTCAACGGCCTGCGCACCCTGCCGGTCACCGCGACGGCTCTGCTCGGACTGCTCTCCCCACTCGTGGCCGCCATCCTCGGCGTCGTCGTGGCAGGAGAAACCCTCAGCGCACTCCAACTTGTCGGCTTCGCGCTCGCCCTCGCAGCGCTGGGCGCCGGACAGGTCATCCCTCGTCCCCGTACTAGGAAAGGACTCCCGTCGTGAACATCACCGTCATCGGCGCCACCGGCATGGTCGGCTCGCGCCTCGTCACCGAAGCCGCCGCCCGCGGGCACCGCGTCACCGCCGCCGCCCGGCACCCCGGCACACACCCGGACCCCGCCGTCACTCCCCTCGCCGTCGATGCCGGCGCACCCGGGCAACTCGAGGCCGCACTCGCCGACGCCCACGCCGCGATCCTCGCCGTCCGTGCCGCTCCCGGCCAGGAGCAGACGATCGCACCGCTGACCACCGCAGTTCTGGACGCGGCAGGCCGGGCCGGCGCCCGTCTACTCGTCATCGGCGGGGCCGGGCCCCTACGCTCACCGCACAAGGGCGACCTGTCGGTCATCGACGATCCGAACTATGTGCCGATCGAATGGCGAGCGATCGCCGACGCCAGCGCCACCCAACTCCGCACCTGCGTCCAGCACCCGAACCACCGCTGGACCTATCTCAGCCCGCCCGCGATCCTCGAACCCGGTACCCGCACCGGCACGTACCGCCGGGGAACCACCACCCTGCTCACCGAGCCGGACGGCACCTCCCGCATCACCGCCGAGGACCTCGCCGTGGCCGCCCTGGACGAAATCGAGCGCCCCGGCACCGACCGGCACTTCACCGTTGCGCAGAACTCCACTGTTCACGCCGCCACATCAACGTCAGGGGTCAGGAGGGGCTGACAGCCCCGATTTACGGCGCGCGCACTCTTCAACCGTCATCGGCGGTGCCGGCGCGCCGCCGACGAGTCCGCCCAGTGCTCCCACGCCGACTGACGCGTCATCCCCACCAGCTCCCCCACCTGCGCCCACGAGGCACCCTCGGCGCGCAGGCGCCGTACCCCCTCGTCCACCACTTCGGTCAGGGCCTGCTGTTCGGCCGCCAACCGGTCGAGCTGCTCGAGCGCATCGAGCACCGCCGCCTTCGCCGACACCCGATAGATGTGGCGCACCCACTCCTCCTCGAGCTTTTCCCGCGTCAGGCGCCCCGGACGCAACGCCTCGCCCGAACCGACCCGCACCGCCGTGCTGCCCAGCCAGTCACAATGCAGACACTCCGCCCGCCACGCGCACGCTCCCACCGCAACCCCGCCGGCGATCGGCACCGGCCGCCCCGCCTCGTCCTCGATCCGGATCGTGCCGACATACGGCCCCTCCCCGGGTACCAGCAACTCCCACTCCGGCAACCGCCTCGCCATGTCGTCAGGCTCCACCCATCACGCAGGCGCCGTCAACCACACCCCGTGCCAGGTGCTGCGCGACGGGCACGGCAGGCAGGCGCTTTCGAACGTCGATCGACCACTCGCGGAGTCCACGGGCAGCTGCGGACGAAGGCGGATCGGATTTCGGGTTCGCTTCCGTCCGGTACGCGGCACGGGCACACTCACTGCATGGACTGCTCGGGACCCCCGTTCCGGGACCGTCCGATGACCGGATTGCCTCCGGCATCGGAGGCCCGGTATCCCGGATTCGACGATATCGAGATCGGCGATCTCGTCCGTCGCACCGGGGTCAAGTGGGCACGTGCCGTCCGCGCGGGCGCCCTGCCGGCCTGGGTGGCCGACATGGACTTCCCGATCGCCCCCGAGATCCGGGACGCGCTGTGCGAGTCGGCCCGGTCGGGAGAACTCGGCTACCCCGATTGGCTCGGCGGTACCCCGCTGCGTGCGGAGTTCGCCCGGCGGATGCAGTCCCGATACGGATGGACGGTCGACCCCGCCGACGTCCGGGAGCAGACCGATCTCATCCAGGCCCTGCAACTGATCCTGCACCTGCACACCGAGCGCGGCGACGCCGTCGTGATCCAGACTCCGAACTACCCGCCATTCCTCGCCACCATCGCGGCCATGGGCCGCAGGACGGTCGAATTCCCGTTCGCCGACACACAGGACGGGTGGCGGCTCGACTTCGAGACGCTCAGGGCGTCGCTCGCCGCCGAGCGCCCGCAAGTGCTCGTCCTGGTCGATCCGCACAACCCGACCGGACGCGTCCACACCCGTTCCGAACTCACCCGCATCGCCGAACTGGCCGTCGAGTTCGACCTTCTCGTCGTCAGCGACGAGATTCATGCGGAGCTGATCTACGCGCCGCACCGGCACATCCCGTTCGCGTCGATCAGTCCGGAGGCGGCAGCTCGGACGATCACCGTCACGTCGGCCGGAAAGGCCTTCAACATCGCCGGACTGCGCTGCGCCGTCGCGCACTACGGGTCGAAGCAGTTGCTCGCCGTGCGGGACGGCGAACCGCCCGACCTGTACGGAACCGTATCGACCCCGGCGGTGCTCGGCACACTGGCCGCATGGCAACGCTGTCAGAGCTGGCAGGACACGCTGCTCCGAGTGCTCGACCGCAACCGGCGACGTGTCGACACGGTCCTGCGCGAGCACCTGCCGGAAGCCCGCCACCATCTGCCGGAAGCCACCTACCTCAGCTGGGTCGATGTCTCGTCCGCACCCGTCGACGATCCGATCCGCCGGATCCGGGACCTCGGCCGGGTGCTGGTCGACGGCGGCAGACCCTTCGGAAGCGCGGCAGCGGGATTCGTGCGGATCAACTTCGCCACGTCGGCGGCTGTCCTCGAGCACATCCTCGACGGCATCTCGGCGGCGATGCGCGGGCGACGAGCCGTCTCACCGCTGACGGAGTTCCTCGGAACCTGATCCGCCCCGGTCCTCCGGCACCTCCCGATCGAGTTCGTCGAGCCAGATGCGCGCGGACGCGTCGGAGGGCGCACGCCAGTCCCCGCGCGGTGAGAGGGACCCCCCGGCGGCGACCTTCGGCCCGTTCGGCATCGCGGACCGCTTGAACTGGCTGAAGGCGAAGAACCGCTGGACGAACACACCCAGCCACCGCCGGATCTCGGGCAGGTCGTACTCGCGGCGGGCGTGCCCGGGATGGCCGGACGGCCACTCCCCGGCGCCGGCCTCGTGCCAGGCCTGCCATGCGAGGTAGGCGATCTTCGACGGCCGGAACCCGAAGCGCAGCACCTGGAACAGGAAGAAGTCGTGCAGGTCGTAGGGACCGATCGTGGCCTGGGTGCTCTGCGGCGTCTCCCCCTCCTCGACGGGGACGAGCTCGGGACTGATCTCGGTGCCCAGCACGGCCTCGAGGGTGGCGCCGACCTCGTCGTCGAATTGCCCCGACGAGACGACCCAGCGGATCAGATGCTGGATGAGCGTCTTCGGCACCCCGGCGTTGACGTTGTAGTGCGACATCTGGTCCCCGACGCCGTACGTGGACCAGCCCAGCGCGATCTCCGACAGGTCGCCCGTCCCGAGCACCAGGCCGCCGCGCTGGTTCGCGGCCCGGAACAGATAGTCGGTGCGCAGCCCGGCCTGGATGTTCTCGAACGTGATGTCGTAGACCCGCTCGCCGCGCGCAAACGGGTGACCCAGGTCCTCCAGCATCACGCGCGCGGCACGGGTGATGTCGATTTCCTCGAGCGTCACCCCGAGCGAGTGGCACAGCCGGCGGGCGTTCTCCCGGGTCCGGTCGCTCGTCGCGAACCCCGGGAGGGTGAAGGCGAGCACGTCCTCGCGCGGACGGCCGAGGCGGTCCATCGCCTTGACGGCGACGATGAGCGCGTGCGTGGAGTCCAGTCCGCCCGACACGCCGATCACGACCTTCGGACCGCCCCGCGTCGGACCACTCAGCGCACGCAGGCGCTGCTCGAGCCCGGCGACCTGGATGTTGTACGCCTCGTAGCAGTCGTGCTCGAGGCGGGCCGGATCGGACGGCACGAAGGGGTATCGCTCCACCCGGCGCCGCAACCCGATGTCGGTGAGCGGAGGCGCGAGGGTGAACGCGATACGGCGGAACGCGTCGAGGCGGGCCGCGTGATGACGCCGATTGTCGTCGAAGGTGCCCATGCGGGTGCGCTCGTTGCGCAGCAGTTCGAGGTCGACGTCGGCCACCGCGTGCTGTTCGCCGCGCGGGAACCGCTCGGTCTCGGCGAGCAGCATCCCGTTCTCGTACACCATCGCCTGCCCGTCCCAGGACAGGTCGGTGGTGGACTCCCCCGATCCCGCCGCGCAGTACACGTAGGCGGCCAGGCACCGCGACGACGCCGAGCGAGCCAGCAGGTGACGGTCCTCGGCGCGGCCGACGGTGATCGGGCTGCCCGACAGGTTCGCCAGCACCGTCGCGCCGGCCAGGGCGGCCTCCGCGCTGGGCGGGATGGGGACCCACATGTCCTCGCAGATCTCCACGTGGAGCACCAGACCGGGAACGTCGGTGGCCTCGAACAGCAGATCGGGACCGAACGGTGCGTCGTGACCGGCGACCCGGACCGTGCCGCTCGCATCGTCCCCCGGCGCGATCTGCCGGCGCTCGTAGAACTCCCGATACGTCGGCAGATACGACTTGGGGGCGACCCCCAGGACCCGGCCGCGGTGCACGACCGCGACGGCGTTGTAGATCCGGTGCCGATGCCGCAGCGGCAGGCCCACCAGCAGGACGGGCAGCAGGCCGGCCGAGCCGGCGACGATCTCCGCCAGCGCCCGCTCGGCCGCCTCCAGCACGGTGTCCTGCATCGACAGGTCCTCGACCGAGTACCCGGTCAACGTCATCTCGGGAAACACCGCCAGCCCGACCCCGTCGTCATGGCAGACCCGGGCGGCCCGCAGCACCGCCGCCGCGTTGGCCGCCGGATCGACGATCGTCGTCGGCGTCGCGCAGGCCGCGACCCGCAGGAAGCCATGGCGGTAGCTGGACCGGAACTCGGGTCTCGCCGCGGGGACGGGGACGTCCCGAGCGCCGGCTTCGTCGGTCATCGCGCTGCCTCCTTCTCCGTCGCCCGCGCCCTCGCGGCGCCCGGATCGCGTGATCGAATCCTAGGGATCCGGCGGCTCGACGCCACTCGGCGACGTGGAGCGGGCCGGATCCGGACTTTCGCGGCATTATCTCGGCGTTTCGGGGAACACTCCGGTACAGACGACGGAAACTGGGCCCGTCCGCGCGGCACAGGGGGTGGTGATGGCCTACCGGCACAGGGAATTCGTCGCTGCGCTGTCGAAGTTCGCGCAGCGCCTCCTCACCCCGTACGAGGTCGACGCCGCCCTCGACGCAGTCGTCCGCAAGGTGACCACCGTGCTCGAGCTGTCGGGAGCGGGAGTGACTCTGCACATCGACGGCCGGCTCCGGTTCGTCACCGCCGCCGGCGAACAGATCGAAGCGATGGAGCGGTGCCAGGAGCGATTCGCCGCCGGACCGTGCGCACACGCCTTCGCCCACGGCGAGACCATCGCCGTCTCCGATGTGCGCCGCCGCGACGATCTGTGGCCGGAGTTCGCCGCCGAGGCGCGACGGCGGGAGATCGCCGCCGTCGCCGGTGTCCCGATGCAGCTCGGCGAGGTCAAGGTCGGCGCCCTGGACCTCTACTGCCGCGAGCCCCGGGAATGGGCCGACGACGAGCTCGCCGCCGCGCAGGTGTTCGCCGACATGGCCACCGGCTACATCGTCAACTCGGACAAGCTGCGCCAGCAGGAGCAGCTCTCCGCGCAACTGCAGACCGCGCTCGACACCCGCATCGTCGTCGAGCAGGCCAAGGGCATCACCGCCCAGGCCCGCGGCGTCACGCCGGCCGCGGCGTTCGAGCTGATCCGCGCCTACGCGCGCCGCCATCAGGCGCCGGTGCGCGCCGTCGCGCAGGCGATCGTCGACGTCGGGTTGCGCATCTGACGTCGAGGTGCGCATCTGAGGACGTCAGACCTCCGCCGCGATCTCCCGGACGAGGGCGACCAGCTTCCCGTGATGCGAGCCGGCCCAGTAGATGCGGCCGCAGTCCGTGCACCGGGAGAACTCGTCGTAGAAGCGGCGGGTGAGCGGCTCGAGCCGATCGAGGACCTCGTCCTTGGGCACCGGGTCGAGCCGGCCGTTGCAGCGCAGGCACCGGGTGAGCGGGGCGAACCGCGCCGCGAGATCGAGCCGGCGGACGACCTCGACGATCTGCTCGAGCGGGCGGTCGGCGTGCACGAACAGCCCGTGGGTGATCTCCCGACGCTCGAGCAGTCCCCGGTCGCGGGTCAGCAGGATCCGCTGATCCGCACGCCCGATCCTCGCCAGCTCCGCGTCGTCCATGTCGGACGTCCAGATCACGTCGAACCCCAGCAACCGGAGCAGGCGCGCCAGCCGGCCCAGGTTGACGTCGACCACGAACCGGGGGTCACGCAGGGGAACCGGGCGCAGCCGGGTGATCGGCTCGATGTCGAGCGCCTCGAACAAGGGATAGACCGCTATGCGGGCGCCCGAGTGCGGCCGGTACGCGAAATCCACCGGCTCGCCGTCGACCACGATCAGATCGACCTCGGTGTGCGGTATGCCCATCGCCTCGACGACGTCCTTGACCGTCTGATGGGCACGGAACGGCCGCCGCACCGCGATGCCCCGCGACTCGGGCGCCACGAAGTCGTTCAGCTCGGCGTACGCCCGGACCTCGACGTGGCCGGTCATCGGACCATCTTCGCGCGCAGCATGACCCGGCACAACCGCCGCGGCGGGCGTGACGCCGGTCGCAGTCGGTCACGTTCGGGAATCGCGGGTACGCCAGCCCGGTTGCGCCCGACATGGATTTGTTTACACCTGTCACCCTCGGAGACCTCGAACTCGCCAATCGCGTTGTCATGGCCCCACTGACCCGGCTGCGGTCCGGCGCCTCCGGCGTCCCCGGAGACCTGGTGGTCGAGCACTACCGGCAGCGGGCGAGTGCCGGGCTGATCATCGCCGAGGGCACCTATGTGAACCACGAATCGCAGGCCTTCGTCGGCCAGCCGGGGATCGTCACCGGCGAGCAGGAGGCCGGCTGGCGGCGGGTGGCCGAGGCGGTGCACGACCGCGGCGGCCGCATCGTGCTGCAGGTGATGCACGGCGGCCGGGTCACGCACCCCGACGTGAACGGCGGCCGGCGGGTCGTCGCCCCGAGCGCGATCGCGATCGACGGTGTGGGGCACACGGAGAAGGGCAAGCAGCCGTACCCGGTGCCGCACGCGCTGACCACGGAGGAGGCGCGGGCGATCATCGGGGACTTCGTCGCCGCGGCCCGCCGGGCGATCGAGGCCGGGCTGGACGGCGTGGAGATCCACAGCGCCAACGGCTACCTGCTGCACGAATTCCTCTCCCCGGCCGCCAATCAGCGCGCCGACGAGTACGGCGGTTCGCCGCAGAACCGGGCCCGTTTCGTCGTGGAGGTGGTCACGGCGGTGGCATCGGCCATCGGCGCCGGCCGGGTCGGGCTGCGGATCTCGCCGGAGCACAACATCCAGGACGCCTACGAAACCGACCGGGACGACGTCCTGGCCACCTACGGCACCCTGCTCGAGCAGGTGCGCCCGCTGAATCTGGCCTACCTGTCCGTGCTGCACGCGGACCCGGCCGGTGAGCTGGTGCAGGAGCTGCGCCGGCGTTTCGGCGGCAGGCTGATCGCCAACAGCGGCTTCGCGTCGCCGACCACCCGTGCGGAGGCGGTGCAGCTGATCGAGGCCGCCCATGCCGACGCCGTGGCGGTGGGCCGGGCGCTCATCGCCAATCCCGATCTGGTCGAGCGCTGGCACGGCGAGCACCCGGAGAACGAGCTGCGGCCGGCGTTGTTCTACTCGCCGGGCGCCGAGGGCTACACCGACTACCCGTTCCTGCAGGCGGGCTGAGCCTCAGGGCTGCGCCGGCCCCGCTCGGCAGCGGAGAGAACAACTCTCGCCGTCTTCATGGTGCGGTGACGGGCGCGACCAATCATACCGATAGATGCAGACTATCAATCGAATCAGACCGGTCGATTGGCATTATCTATCGAAAGTCGTTAGTGTTCACAACGTCAGAAACCCATATCGACCGAACAGAGGTTCAACGTGGCCCTGATCAACAAGCAGATCAAGCCCTTCTCCGCGACCGCCTACCAGGAGGGCGGCTTCGTCTCCGTGTCCGACGAGGACATCAAGGGCAAGTGGGCGATCTTCTTCTTCTACCCGGCCGACTTCACCTTCGTCTGCCCGACGGAGCTCGGCGACCTGGCCGACCACTACGAGGAGCTGCAGAAGCTCGGCGTCGAGGTCTTCTCGGTCTCCACCGACACCCACTTCACGCACAAGGCGTGGCACGACTCGTCCGAGACCATCGGCAAGATCAAGTACGCCATGATCGGCGACCCGACCCTGCAGATCAGCACCAACTTCGAGGTGCTGCGTGAGAACGAGGGCCTGGCCGACCGCGGCACCTTCCTCGTCGACCCGGACGGCATCATCCAGTTCACCGAGGTCACCGCGGAGGGCATCGGCCGCAACGCCGCCGAACTCGTCCGCAAGGTCAAGGCCGCCCAGTACGTCCGGTCGCACCCGGGCGAGGTCTGCCCGGCCAAGTGGGAAGAGGGCGACGACACCCTCGCCCCGTCGCTGGACCTCGTGGGCAAGATCTGACGCACCCGGATTCGACACCCCGGTAGTGCGGCGCGGGGTCCGGTCCGCCGGACCCCGCGCCACCCCCGGAGCGCCGAACCACCCGGCGCAGTTCCCTTCGCCCCGATCACCGTTCCGCCCCGTCGATGGAGTAGATCCCTATGCTCGAAGCCTCGCTTGCCGGCCAACTGAAGTCCCTCCTCGAGCGGCTGACCCTGCCGATCGAGCTCGTGTCCTCCCTCGACGACGGACCCAAGTCCGCCGAACTCGCCGAACTGCTCACCGAGATCGCGGCGATGTCGGACAAGGTCACCTACGAGCGTCGCGACGACGACGCGCGTCGCCCGTCCTTCGCGGTGCGCCGCGTCGGCACCGACATCGAGGTCCGCTTCGCCGGCATCCCGCTGGGCCACGAGTTCACCTCGCTCGCGCTTGCACTGCTCCAGGTCGGCGGTTACCCGTCGAAGGAGCCCGAGGAGCTGCAGCAGCAGGTGCGAGACCTGGACGGCGAGCTGCACTTCGAGACCTACTTCTCGTTGTCCTGCCAGAACTGTCCCGACGTCGTGCAGGCCCTGAACCTGATGTGCGTGCTCAACCCGCGCATCAAGCACGTCGCGATCGACGGCGCCCTGTTCCAGGACGAGGTCGACGGACGTCAGGTGATGGCCGTGCCGACGGTGTACCTCAACGGCGAGCTGTTCGACTCGGGCCGCATGAGCCTCGAGCAGATCATCGGCAAGCTCGACACCGGCGCCGCGGACCGGGCGGCGGCCGCGATCGACGAGAAGGACCCGTTCGACGTGCTCGTCGTCGGCGGCGGCCCGGCCGGTGCCGCGGCCGCGATCTACGCCGCCCGCAAGGGTATTCGCACCGGTGTCGTCGCCGAGCGCTTCGGCGGCCAGGTGCTCGACACGATGGCGATCGAGAATTTCGTCTCCGTGCCCTACACCGAAGGCCCCAAGCTCGGCGCCGCACTCGACAACCACGTCCGCCAGTACGACGTCGACATCATGAACGTGCAGCGCGCGGCGAAGCTCGTGCCTGCGACCGAGGGCGGCCTCGTCGAGGTCGAGCTCGAGAGCGGCGCCTCCCTGCTCGCCCGCAGCGTGATCCTGTCCACGGGTGCACGGTGGCGTTCGATGAACGTGCCCGGCGAGACCGAGTACCGGAACAAGGGCGTGACCTACTGCCCGCACTGCGACGGACCGCTGTTCAAGGGCAAGCGCGTCGCCGTGATCGGCGGCGGCAACTCCGGCGTCGAGGCCGCGATCGATCTCGCCGGCGTCGTCGCGCACGTCACGCTCCTCGAGTTCGACTCGGCGCTGCGCGCCGACGAGGTGCTGCAGCGCAAGCTGCGCAGCCTGCCGAACGTCGACATCGTCGTCAGCGCGCTGACCACCGAGGTCCTCGGCGACGGCCACAAGGTCACCGGCCTGACCTATCAGGACCGCACCACCGAGACCGCGCACACGCTCGAACTGGAGGGCATCTTCGTCCAGATCGGCCTGCTGCCCAACACCGAGTGGCTCACCGGGACGATCGAGCTGTCGCCGCGCGGCGAGATCGTCGTCGACGACCGCGGCCAGACCTCGGTGCCCGGCGTGTTCGCCGCCGGCGACTGCACCACGGTGCCGTACAAGCAGATCATCATCGCCGCCGGCGCCGGAGCGACGGCAGCGCTCGGCGCGTTCGACCATCTCATCCGCACCAGCGCCCCGGCCGAGGACTCGGTCGCCGCGGTCGTCCGATAGTTCGTCCCTCGTGAACCTGCGTGATCTCGAGTACCTGGCCGCGGTGGCGCATCACCGCCACTTCGGCCGGGCGGCGGAGGCCTGTTACGTCAGTCAGCCGACGCTGTCGACCCAGATCCGCAAGCTCGAACAGGAACTCGGCGTCGAACTCGTCGAGCGGAGCCCGCGTCAGATCACCCTGACCGACGCGGGCCGGCAGATCGTGGAGCGGGCCCGGATCATTCTGAGCGAGACGGCGAACATTCGCGAGATCGCCCGGCAGTCCTCCGACCCGGAGTCGGGCACGCTCCGCATCGGCCTGTTCCCGACCCTCGCGCCGTACCTGCTCCCCCATGTCGTGCCGAAGGTGCGGGCGAGGTTCCCCGACCTCGAACTGCTGTTGATCGAGGAGAAGACCGAGGACCTCCTCGAGCGGCTCCGCGGCGGCGACCTCGACGTCGCCGTGCTGGCGCTCCCGGTCAACGACGAACACCTGCACCAGGAGTACCTGTTCTCCGAGGACTTCGTGCTCGCCGTCCCGGCCACGCATCCGCTGGCCGCCACGGCCGAACCTGCCCCTATGTCGGTGATCGCGGACGAGAGCCTTCTGTTGCTCGAGGACGGTCACTGCCTGCGGGACCAAGCCCTCGAGGTGTGCCGGTTGACCGGAGCCGCCGAACGCAACGGCTTCCGGGCGACGAGCCTGGAGACCCTGCGTCAGATGGTGATCGCCGGGGTCGGGGTGACACTGTTGCCCCGCCTGGCCGTCACCACCCCGGTCACCCAGCCGCCGGACATCCGGCTGCTGCGCTTCGAAGATCCCGTCCCGCATCGCCGCATCGGCATGTTCTGGCGCAAGAGCAGCGGCTTCCGCGACTTCCTGCCTCAGCTCGCCGAGATGTTCCGCCAGCTCCCCGCCGGCCTGGTCGACACGACACCGCCCTCCTGAGCCGGCAACCCGAGGCGACGGCCGGGTCGCCGCCCGCACGCCGGCATCGACGGAGGTGGTCATAATCGCAGGACACCGGCTGAGGAAGGACCGCATGAACGTCGACATCCCCCGCGATCTGCGGACCCGGCGCCGCCTGGACACCCACCAGGAGATCCACCGGGCTGCCCTCGAGTTGTTCGAGGAACAGGGCGTCCGCGAGACCACCGTCCAGCAGATCTCCGACCGGGTCGGCATCTCGGCCCGCACCTTCTTCCGGTACTTCACCTCCAAGGAGCAGGCCGCCCTGCCCGGACAGCGCCGCCTGCTCCTGGTGATCGACGCCCTGGAGGTCTCCGGCCCGGATCCCGCCGCCGTCCTGAGAAGCGTCGAGGCCGCCGCGGAGGCGGTGATGAGCCGGGAGACCGACCCCGACCTGGAGGAACACCGGCGCGTCGCGTGCCTGCTGGCGAAAGAGCCCGACCTGCAGGCGCTCGCCGCATCGCAGGAGCAGGTCCTCACGTCCCGCCTCCGGGCCCGCCTGACCGAACAGCTCCCGCACTACGACCCGGCGACGATCCTGCTGGTCGCCGAGACGGCCGTGGCCGTGTGGCGCACGAGCTGGGAGCGTTGGGGCGAACTCGCCCTCGCGGGCGAGGCCGCGGAACCGGTGGAGGTCTACCGCCGCTGCCGCGAGGAGTTGCGGCGCATCGTCGGCTGAGACCGCGCTCGCACTGCCCGAGCCGCGATCGGCCGTCCGTCCGCGGTGTGGTCGGCATCCACACCCATCCGGCCCGCCCCGACCGTTCCGGGCCGCGGCCGCGTACTGCAGGATGGGCGGGTGCCCGAACCCACCCGCCTCGTCGCCGACGTCGACACCGGCATCGACGATGCACTCGCCCTGCTCTACCTGCTGGCGAGTCCGGACGCGGAGCTCGTCGCGGTGCTCTCCACCGCGGGGAACGTGCCCGTGCAGCAGGTCACCACGAACAACCTGGCGTGGCTGCAGGTGTGCGGCCGGCCGGACATCGAGGTCGCCGTCGGCTCCGAGGCCCCGCTCGTCGCGCCGCTGATGACCACCGAGGACACGCACGGCCCGCGCGGCGTCGGTTACGCCGACCTGCCCGCCCCCGGACGCGGCCCGTCGGGCCGCAGCGCCGCCGAGGCATGGGTGGAGCTGACCCGCGCCCACCCCGGCGAACTCGTCGGGCTCGTCACCGGTCCGCTCACCAATCTCGCACTGGCGGTCCGGCTCGACCCGGAACTCCCCCACCGGTTGCGTCGTCTGGTCGTGATGGGCGGGGCGTTCAACTACCCGGGCAACACCACACCCACCTCCGAGTGGAACGTCGCGGTGGACCCCGAGGCCGCGAAGGCGGTGTTCGACGCGTTCTCCGCGGTCGAGCCCGGCCGTCGGCCGATCGTGTGCTCCCTCGACACCACCGAGTCCATCGCGATGCGACCGGAACACCTGCGACGGCTCGCCGAGACCGCGGGGAGCGTGCCGGCCGAAATCCTCTCGCCGGACGATCCGCGCGGACTGCGCTCGGAGGCGTCCCACCCGGTCGTGCGGTACCTGTCCGACGCCCTGCGCTTCTACATGGAATTCCACCGCGATCAGGATCAGGGTTTCCTGGCACACGTCCACGATCCGTTCGCGGCGGCGGTCGCCCTGGGAGCGGTGCCCGTCACCACCCGTCCGGCGACGGTCGACGTCGAACTCGACGGCCGGCTCACCCGCGGCACCACCGTCGCCGACTGGTCCGGCATGTGGGGCCGGCAACCGAACGCCGAGATCGTCGTCGCCACCGACCCGCCGCTGTTCTTCGACCACCTCGTCGAGCGGGTCGGGGCGCACCTCGCCGCGCTGTCCCGGACGCACGTCTGACCGAACGCCTGTGGCCGAATGTCACACCGGCTCGATCTGATCGAACCGGTGTGACATTCGGCCACAAGGGGTTTCGCGGAGGTGGGTCAGGCGCGTGCCAGCACCTTCTCTTCCGGCTCGGCGGCGACGGCCGGCTTCGGCTCGGCGACCGGACCGTGGCCGTCGTCGACCATGGTCTCCTCGTCGAACGGGATGCGGCCGGCGAGGACGTCGCGGACGCGGCCGCGGTCGACGGTGCCGGTCCACGTTCCCACCAGCAGGGTGGCGACGGCGTTGCCGGAGAAGTTGGTGACCGCGCGCGCCTCGGACATGAACCGGTCGATGCCGACGATGAGGCCGACGCCGTCGAGCAGCTCCGGACGGTGGCTCTGCAGGCCGCCGGCGAGCGTGGCCAGGCCCGCGCCGCTCACTCCGGCCGCGCCCTTCGACGCGACGATCATGAACACCAGCAGGGAGAGCTGCTCGGCCAGGGACAGCGGCGAACCGAGCGCATCGGCGATGAAGAGCGAGGCCATCGTCAGGTAGATGGCGGTGCCGTCCAGGTTGAACGAGTAGCCGGTGGGGACCACGACGCCGACGGTGGTGCGCTCGACACCGACGTGCTCCATCTTCGCGATGAGCCGGGGCAGCGCGGACTCGGACGAGGACGTCGCGAAGATCAGCAGGTATTCGCGGGCCAGGTACTTGACCAGCTTGAAGATCGACACCCCGGACACCATGCGCAGCAGGGAGCCCAGCACACCGAACACGAACAGCACGCAGGTGAGGTAGAACCCGATCATGAGGGTGCCGAGCTGGACGACCGCGCCGAGACCGGTCTGCCCGACCACGTTGGCGATGGCGCCGAAGGCACCGATCGGAGCGAGCCACAGGATCATCGACAGGATCTTGAACACGAGCTTCTGCACGTAGCCGATGCCTCGAAGGACCGGCTCGCCGGTCTTCCCGAGGGCCTGCAGCGCGAAGCCGACCAGCAGTGCGACGAACAGGGTCTGCAGCACGCTGCCCTCGGTCAGCGCCGACAGCAGCGACGTGGGGATGATCGACGCGATGAAGTCCATGGTCCCGCCCGCGGCGTGGGCCTTGTCGGCCAACGCGGCACCGGTGCCGGCGGTCTCCGGAGAGAGGTTCAGGCCGCTGCCCGGATCGAGCAGGTTACCCACCCCCAGGCCGATAGCGAGCGCGACGGTGGACATGCCGAGGAAGTACACCATCGCCAGGCCGCCGACCTTGCCGACGCTGGCGGCGGCCCGCACCGAGCCGATGCCGAGGACGATCGTGCAGAAGATGACCGGGCTGATCATCATCTTGATGAGATCGACGAACATCGTGCCGAGGACGCCGAACGACTTGGCGACGTCCGGGGCGAGCCAGCCGACGAGGACGCCGGCCACCACCGCCACGATGACACCGACGTAGAGCCAGTGCGTCCGGTCTTTGCGCTTGGCCGGCGACTTGGCACCGGGTGGCCGGGAGTCGGTGGACGTGCTCATGGCGGATCCTCTCGGATGGGACGTTTCGGGGGACTTCGTGATCGCGGTCACGTTCCTGATAGAAATGGTGGTAGCGCAGCCTCACCCGGTGAAGATTGCGTTCATTTCGTTCAGGTGATGTCGCGCTCACGAGGCGGACCCACCGGCATCCGGAAGGAGTACGTCCGTGCCGCCGACCGCGCACCGGCCGTCGATGAGCGTGGCACGTCAGCTGCTGGTGCTGCAGCTGGCTGTGCTCGCCCTGGTCATCGCCGCAGGTACCGTCCTCGTCGGGATCGACGAGCGCCGCGACAGCGACGACGCCACCCGCCGCACCGTCCTCGCCATCGCCGAATCCCTGGCCGGGTCCGACTCGACGGCCGCGGCGCTGCGCACGCCGGACCCGACCGCGGTGCTGCAACCGCGCACCGAACGGATCCGGGAGGCGACGGGCACCGACTTCATCGTGGTGATGGCGCCGGACCGGACCCGGTACACCCACACCGACCCCGCGATGATCGGTCTGCCGTTCAGCGGCAACATCGAACCGGCCCTCGCCGGCACCGCGTTCACCGAGACCTACGCCGGCTCGCTCGGCCCGTCCATCCGGGCGGTGGCGCCGATCCTCGACGACGAACGCGTCGTCGGCCTGGTCGCCGTCGGCGTCACCCGCGCGAAGGTCGCCGACCAGTTCGCCCGTGGGCTGCCCGCCCTCCTGGGCCTGTCGGCCGCGGCCCTGGCCGTCGCGGCCGCCGGCGCCGTGCTCGTCAGCCGGCGCCTGCGCCGCCAGACCCTCGGACTCGCACCGGACGAGCTGCGCCGGCTCTACGAGCACCACGACGCGGTCCTCCACGCGATCGGCGAGGGCCTGATCGTGCTCGGCACCGACGAGCCCGCACGTGTGGAGGTCGTCAACGACGAGGCGCGGCGCCTGCTCGGCCTCGGCGACGGCCCGGTCACGACGGAGGACCTGCCCGAGGCGCTGCGGGTGGCCGGCTCGGACCCGGACGCCCGCGGCGACGTACTTCTCACCGAGGACCGCGTCCTGGTCGTCGACCGCAGCCCGGTGCAGTGGGAGGACCGACGGATCGCCACGGTGATGACGTTGCGGGATCGCACCGAATTGCGGAGGGTGCTGGGCGAACTGGACTCGGTGCGCGGATTCGCCGACGCGCTGCGCGCGCAGGCGCACGAGTCGGCGAACCGGCTGCACACCATCGTCACGATGGTCGAACTGGGACGCCCCGAGGAGGCGGTCGCGTTCGCGACGGAGGAGCTACGCCTGTCGCAGCAGCTCATCGACCGGCTCACCGCGTCGGTGCAGGAACCCGCGCTGGTCGCCCTGCTGCTGGGGAAGATCAACGACGCCGCCGAGCGCGGCGTGGAGCTGACAGTCACCGACGACACCGCACTGGGCGCGACGCCGCTCGGCACCCGGGACCTGGTGACGCTCGTCGGCAACCTGGTGGACAACGCCATCGACGCCGCGCGGGCCGTCGACGAGCCCTGGGTGGAAGTGACGATACGGCAGGATGATTCGAACATGATCGTCGAGGTGGCGGACAGCGGGCCGGGGATGTCGCCGGAAACCCTCGCCCGTGCCATGGCGCGGGGCTACTCCACGAAGGCGGACCACCACGGCCTGGGCCTGGCCCTCGTCGCGCAGGTGGTGGCGCGGCACCGCGGCACTCTGCGGACCGAACCGTCGCTGGGTTCGATGGTCGTCGCGGAGATCCCCCTGCAGGCCGAGCACGGAGGCGGCGCACGATGATTCGCGTCCTCGTCGTGGAGGACGAGCCCCGCATCGCCGATGCCCACCGCGCCTACGTCGATCGGCTGCCGCAGTTCAGGGTCGTCGCCGTCGCCAACACCGGGCAGGCCGCGCTGCGCGCCGTCGCCGACGCCGCGCGGACCGCCGAGCCGGTGGATCTGGTGTTGCTGGACATCGGCCTGCCCGACATGAGCGGCCTCGACGTGGCTGCAGCGATGAGCGGGATCCGCCCGAGCCCGGACATCATCGCCGTCACCTCCGCCCGCGACCTCGAGGTCGTCCGCACCGCCGTCGCCCGGGGCATCGTGCTGTATCTGCTCAAGCCGTTCACATTCGCGGCCCTGAGCGACAAGCTCGACCACTACCTGGCCTACCGCGACGCGCTCGGCGCGTCGGGCACGGCCACCGGCCAGCACGACATCGACCGGGCGATGGCTGCGCTGCGGACCTCCGATCCGCGCGCCTCGTCCCCGAAAGGCGTTGCGCCGCAAACCCTCGATGCGGTGGCCCGGTGCCTGCGGGACGCGTCGCGCCCGCTGACGGCCGCCGAGGTGGGCAGCGCGGTAGGCGTGTCCCGGGTGACGGCGTGGCGGTATCTGGAGCGCCTGGCCGACGACGGCGTCGCCTCCCGGCACACCGAGTACGGCCGTGCCGGCCGTCCGCAGATCCGCTACGCCCCGCGCTGAGCGGCGGCCGTTGTGGCCGAATGTCACACCGTGTCGTTTACATCGAACGCATGTGACATTCGGCCCCGGCGGTTCTCAGCCGCGGTATGCCCCGGAGGTCTCGAGCACCCACGCGAACTCGAAGGCCACCTCGCGCCACTTCTCGTACCGGCCGGACACGCCGCCGTGGCCGGCGCTCATCTCCGTCTTGAGCAGCAACGGGGCGTCACCGGTCTTGGTGGCGCGCAGCTTGGCCACCCACTTGGCCGGCTCGACGTAGAGCACCCGGGTGTCGTTGAGGCTGGTGATCGCGAGGATCGCCGGGTAGTCCTTCGCCTCGACGTTCTCGTACGGGCTGTACGAGCGCATGTACTCGTACACCTCGGGGTTGTCGAGGGGGTTTCCCCACTCGTCCCATTCGATCACCGTCAGCGGCAGCGACGGATCGAGGATCGACGTGAGCGGGTCGACGAACGGCACGTTCGCAAGGATCCCGGCGAACAGCTCCGGCGCCAGGTTCGCCACCGCGCCCATCAACAGGCCACCCGCGCTGCCGCCGTCGGCGACGAGCCGGTCCGGGCCGGTGACACCGGCGTCGATCAGGTGCCGTGCGCAGGCGACGAAGTCGGTGAAGGTGTTCTTCTTCGCCAGCGTCTTGCCGTTCTCGTACCAGTGCCGGCCCATCTCGCCGCCGCCCCGCACGTGCGCCACCGCGAAGACCATGCCCCGGTCGAGGAGCGACAGGCGCGCCACCGAGAAACCGGGGTCGATGCTGGCCTCGTACGACCCGTAACCGTAGAGCAGCGCCGGCGAGTTCTCGGGCGTGCCCTTGCGGGTCACGATCGACAGCGGGATACGGGTGCCGTCCTCGGCCACCGCCCAGTCCCGGCGCTGTTCGTAGTTCGACGGGTCGAAGTCACCGAGCACCGGCTGGGCCTTGCGCAGCAACAGCTCTCCCGAATCCACGACGTAGTCGTAGACCCGGCTGGGGGTGATGAACGACGTGAAGCCGAGCCGCAGCATCGGCTGGTGCCATTCCGGATTCGCACCCGGGCCGACGGCGAAGAGTTCCTCGTCGAACTCGAGTTCGGTCAGCTCGCCGTAGCCGTCGGCGGTCAGCGGCCACACCGCGAGCCGGGTCAGCGCCTCCCGCCGGTACCCGAGAACGAGGTGCCCGGCGAACGCGTCGACGTCCTCGAGACGCACGTCGTGCCGGTGCCCGATGAGAGTGCGCAGCGCCGACGGATCGTCCACTGGCGCCTCGGCGAGGACGAAGTTCTCCGCCTTCTCGCGGGTGATCTCCCCCGTCGCGTCGTTCACCACCTCGACGACGTCGTTGTGCATGACCAGGAACCGGTCCTCGCCGCCGATGACGGCATGCTCGGCGCCGTACTCGACGCCCTCGCGGCGCGGCAGCAACACCCGGAATTCGCCGGTGGGATCCGCGGATTCGAGCACCCAGCCCTCGGTGGTGATCTTGGATCCCACCCAGATCATCAGATACTTCTCGCTGCGGGTGGTACCCACCGACACCCAGTACCGCTCGTCGGGCTCGTGGAAGACCTTGACGTCCTCGGTGTGGGACGTGCCGAGACGGTGCCGCCATACGGTGTCCGGCCGCCACGACTCGTCCACGGTGAGGTAGAAGATGTGGCTGTGGTCGATCGCCCACGTCGCGCCGGGTGCGGTCCCGGGGATCTCGTCGGCGAGCAGCTCGCCGGTGCCGAGATTCTTGAACCGCAGCGTGTAGCGCTCGTCGCCGACGACGTCGACCGAGTACGCGAGCAGCGTCCCGTCGTGGCTGATCGAGAACGCGCCGAGGGAGAAGAACTCGTGCCCGGCCGCCTCGACGTTGCCGTCGAGCAGCACCTGCTCGCCCGGCAGTTCCACACCCGGCGCCAGCTCCGGCGGATTCCAGTCGTCGGGGTCGGCGATCGGACAGCGGCACTGGATGCTGTACTGCTTGCCCTCGACGGTACGGGCGTAGTACCACCAGTTCCCCATGCGGGTGGGCACCGACATGTCGGTTTCCTGCGTGCGGGACTTGATCTCCTCGAAGATCCGCTCCCGCAGCGGCGCCAGATGCGCGGTCTGCTTCTCGGTCCACGCGTTCTCGGCCTCGAGATGGGCGATGACCTCGGGGTTCTCCTTGTCGCGGAGCCACTCGTACTCGTCGACGAAGGTGTGTCCGTGATGGACCCGCTCGGACGGGACCCGCTTGGCGATCGGCGGGGTCATGCGCTCGGCCCCCACCAGTCGGCGAACGACAGGCCCGAGATCCGTTCGTAGGCTTCGATGTAGCGCTCCCGGGTGGCGTCGACGATGTGCTGCGGCAGGGGCGGCGGCGGGGTGTCGGACGCACGGTCCCAGCCGGACTCGGGGCCCGTCAGCCAGTTGCGCACGAACTGCTTGTCGAAGCTGGGCTGCACCTTGCCGGGCTCGTAGCCCTCGGCGGGCCAGTAGCGTGACGAATCCGGGGTGAGCACTTCGTCGGCGAGGATGAGGTTGCCGTCGTCGTCGAGGCCGAACTCGAACTTCGTGTCGGCGAGCAGGATGCCCTTGTCCGCCGCGTACATCGCGGCACGGCCGTAGATGTCGAGGGTGTCCTCGCGCAGCTTCACGGCGAGATCCACGCCGACCTTGTCGGCGACCTCCTCGAAGGTGATGTTCTCGTCGTGGTCGCCGAGTTCGGCCTTGCTCGCCGGGGTGAAGATCGGATCCGGCAGCTGACTGGCCTCCACGAGGCCCTCGGGCAGCGGGACGCCGCACACCGCGCCGGTCTTCCGGTAGTCGAGCAGGCCCGACCCGGTGAGGAAGCCGCGGGCCACGCACTCGATCGGCACCATCTTCAGCCGTTTGACGACGAGGGCGCGGCCGAGAACCTCGGCGGGGATGCGTTCGTCGTCGGGCTCCCCGGCGAGGTGGTGGTTCACCTCGAGCAGGTTGAAGAAGAACACGCTCATCGCGGTGAGCACCCGGCCCTTGTCGGGGATCGGGGTGTCGAGCACGTGGTCGTATGCCGAGATCCGGTCGCTGGCCACGAGGAGCAGGTGCTCGTCGTCTATGACATACAGGTCCCGGACCTTGCCGCCGGCGAGGTGGGGGTAGGACTGGAGTGATGGACGCACGCTGCCACCCTAGTGCGCCGCGCCGACCTGCACCGCACCCCCGTCCGATCGCCGGATCGTTCACTATGACAATGATCGTGACCGGAACCCCACCCCGAACAGGAGCGTGATGTCGGCCGCACCCCGGATCGACGTGGGTCTGCGCTCGGAACGCGGACCGATTCTCGCGGCTCTGATGCTCGCCACCGCGCTCGTCGCACTCGAGAGCACCATCCTGGCCACCGCCGTCCCGACCATCGTCGCGGACCTCGGCGGCTTCACGCAGTTCCCGTGGCTGTTCTCGAGCTACCTGCTCACGCAGGCCGTGCTCGTGCCGGTCTACGGCAAGGTGTCGGACGTGTACGGGCGCAAACCCGTGCTGCTGTTCGGCATCGCGCTGTTCGCGCTGGGCTCGGCGCTGTGCGCGCTGGCGTGGAGCATGCCGGCACTGATCGCCTTCCGCGCGGTGCAGGGTCTCGGGGCGGGGGCCGTGCTGCCGATGGCGCAGACCATCGCCGGCGACATCTACACCGTCGCCGAGCGCGCAAAGGCGCAGGGCTACCTCGCGAGCGTGTGGGGCATGTCGGCGATCGTCGGCCCCGCCGTCGGCGGCGTGTTCTCCGACTATGTGTCGTGGCGGTGGATCTTCTGGGTCAACCTGCCGCTGTGTGCGCTGGCCGCGGGGGTGCTCCTGCGGGCGTTCGCCGAGCCACGGCCCCCGGCCGCCCGGCGGCGGGTGGATCTGGCCGGCGCCGCGACGCTCGCCACGGGTTCGGGTCTGCTGATCCTGGGTCTGCTCGAGGGCGGGCAGGCGTGGGCGTGGGCATCGGCGCCGAGCGCCGGGGTGTTCGCGGCCGGCACGACGCTGTTACTGCTGTTCGTGTGGGTCGAGCGGCGGGCGCCGGAGCCGATCCTGCCGCCGTGGGTGTTCGCCCGTCGTGTGGTGCTGACCAGCAGCGCGGTCGCTGCCCTCGTCGGCGCCGTGGTGCTGGGGCTGACCTCCTACGTGCCCGCGTTCGTGCAGGGGTCGCTGGGCACCACGGCACTGGTCGCGGGATTCACCCTGTCGACGATGACGATCGGCTGGCCGCTCGCGGCGGCTCGTTCCGGCTGGTTCTACCTGCGGATCGGGTTCCGCAACACCGCGATGATCGGGTCCGTGCCGGTGCTGGCCGGCACGGGTCTGCTGACGCTGCTCGACGAGCGGTCGCCGGTGTGGCACGTCGCGGTGTGCTGCGTGCTGGTCGGTCTCGGGATGGGCCTGATCGCGAGCCCGGCGCTGATCTCGGCGCAGTCGAGCGTGACGTGGGCCGAGCGGGGCGTGGTGACGGGGGCGTATTCGTTCGCCCGATCGATCGGCAGCGCCGTCGGGGTCGCGGTGTTCGGCGCGCTGGCGAACTCGGCGCTGGCCGCGGACGGGGTCGCCGGGTCGGGCCCCTTGGAGCCGGAGCGGCTCGCCGACGCGGTGGCTCCGGTGTTCGTCGCCCTTCTCGTGGCCGCGGTGGGCCTGGCGGTGACGGCCGCGACGATGCCGAACCGGCCCGCCGAACCACCCGGCACCCCTTAGGTTGGAAAGGCTCACCTAAGGTGTGGGTCATGTCGAACGAAGACGGGCTGATGCCCAGCGTCATCGAAGTCGCGAAGGTCGAGGACATCACCCCCCGCATGCGCCGCGTCACGTTCGCCGGCCGCGGGGTCGAGGTCTACGCGAGCGACCCGACCCGCGTGCCCAACATCAAACTGATCTTCCCGCGGGAGAACGGCGACCTCGACCTGCCGGTCAACACCGGCGGCCGTCGCCTCGAGTGGCCCGACCCCACGCTCAAGGCGCAGGTCCGCACCTACACCGTGCGGCGGCTCGATCCCGCGGCCTCCGAGATGGACATCGACTTCGTCCGGCACGGCGACGAAGGGCTGGCCAGCGCCTGGGCCGAGCGGGCCCGTCCGGGCGACCGCATCGCGGCGGCCGGCGGCGGCGGGATCGTCGCGCCCCCGGCCGACTGGTATCTGATCGTCGGCGACGAGACGGCGCTGCCGGCGATCGGCCGCATGCTCGAACGCCTACCCGAGGGCGCCCGCGGCACCGCCGTCGTCGAGGTCGCCGACGAGGGTGAACGGCAGGATCTGCACTCCCCCGCCGACATCGAGATCCGCTGGGTGCACCGCGACGGGGCGCCCGCGGGCACCACCACACACCTGGCCGACGCGGCGACCGCCGTGCCGATCCCCGACGGCGAATTGAAGCGGTTCGCGTGGGTCTCGGCCGAATCCGCGACTGTGCTGCGGATGCGCAGGTACCTGCGGAACGAGGCGGGCTTCGACCGCAGGTCCACCCTCGTCATCGGCTACTGGCGGCACGGCATGACCGAGACCGGGTACGACCGTACCACGGATCACGACCGGGACTTCACCGAGCACGACGCCTGAGCCGGGCCGAGCGACGCGCGCCTTGGGCCGCCTCGGGGCCGCCCCGGGCCGCCCCGGGCCGAGCGAATGTATCGTCCATCTCCTCAGCGGTAGCGAGCGATACATTCGCTCGGCCCGCAGGAGGTCAGGGCGACGAGTCGGGCCCGTGCACCTGGTCGTGCAGGGCCTCCATCCGGACGTCGAGGTCGCGGGCGGTCGCGGCCGCTGCCCGGAGTTCGTCGAGCAGTCCGACGGGCACCGCCTTGTCGTACTTGTAGAAGATCTTGTGTTCGAGACTGGCCCAGAAGTCCATCGCGACGGTGCGGATCTGCAGTTCGACGAACACCGGCTGCACCCGGTCGGACATGAACACGGGGACCTCGACGATCGCGTGCAGGCTCCGGTACCCGTTGGGCTTCGGATGTGCGATGTAGTCCTTGACCTGGACGACCCGGACGTCGCGCTGCCCGGTGATCAAGTCGAAGATCCGGTAGACGTCGGAGATGAAACTGCAGGTGATGCGGATGCCGGCGATGTCGTAGATGTTCTCGCGGATCGCGTCGAGGGTGAGCGGCAGGTCCTTGCGGACGGCCTTCTCGACGACCGACTCCGGTGTCTTCAGCCGCGACTTGACGTGCTCGATCGGGTTGTGGTCGTGGGCGAAGCCGAACTCCTCCCGGAGGATGTTGATCTTGGTCATCATCTCGTCGATACCGAACTTGTAGACCATCAGGACGCGGCGGAACTCCCGTTGGAGCGCGATCTGCGGCGGGTCCAGGTTGAGCTGCGCCGGCTCGACTCGTGGTTGCCTCAGCTGCACGTCGTCAGCGCCGTCCACCGTTTCCGTCACCGTCTGTCTCCTCATCGCCTTCCCGATCGAGTCTGCCAGGTCGGCCGAGGGTGCGGCCCGGCGCCGACCCGGAGCCGCGGT
>NZ_PCZU01000212.1:29153-33152 GCF_002887785.1 Rhodococcus sp. ENV425 | reverse complement strand
CGGTCGCCGCGCACCCTCAGCCGGGATGGACGGGCGCAGTCGTCACCACGGCAGCGGCACCCACTGGTCGAACAGCCAGAACCCGTGCCCCTGCGGCCCGGGCTGCTGATGCTGCGGGGCCGGCTGGTGCTGCGGCGCCGGCTGCTGCTGAACCGGGGACGAACCGGGTGCGGCGCTCGCGACGCCGGCGCCGGCGCCCACTGCGGCCAACGCGATCGTCCCCGTCGCCGCGACCTTGCCCAGCTTCGTGTTCAGAACCTTCACGACTTCGCAGTCCTCTCGTCGGGGGCGAGGTGGTTCCCCGCCCGTTGGACGACTCCACACTGACCCGCGCAGCTGGCAGCAGCCTTGGGAAACCCTGCCGTTCGGCTCCGAATTCGCGGGGCGCCCGCGGTGACCACCGCGGGCGCCCCGAACGTCTGTCACGACGGATCGGCTCCGGTCCGGCTCAGCATGTCGTATCCCCCTCCGGCACAGCCAGATCGACGAGGTAACGCGCGACGGGCAGGTCGACGCACCACTGGCCGCTCAGCACCACGCCGTGCTGGGTTCCGCGGTACGTGACGAGCACCGCGTCCAGTTGCTTCGCCAGGTCCACACCCGCCTGATACGGCGTCGCCGGATCCTCGGTGGTGGAGACCACGACGATCGGGGGCAGACCGTCGACCTCCACGGCGTGCCGATCTCCCGTCGGCGGCACGGGCCAGAAGGCGCACGCACCGAGCGGCGCGTTGCCGGTGCCGCGGCCGTCGTCGAGGAACGGGGCCGCCTGCCGGGACCGGGTGTCGAGTTCACCGGCCACGGCGGGGTCGGTCACGGCGGCGTCGTCGACGCACCGCACCGCCGCCATCGCCTCGGCAGAGTTCGAGTACGAACCGTCGGCGAACCGGCCCTCGTACATGTCGGACAGCACCAGCAGTGTGTCGCCCCGCCCCTGCACCAGTTCGGCCAGCCCGTCCCGCAGGTATTCCCAGCCCTCCGGCGAGTACAGGGTCGCGATGACGCCGCTGATCGCGTTCGCGTAGCTCAGCCCCCGCGGATCCTCCGTCGCGGCCGGCCGATCGATCAGGGGATCGACCAGCGAGCGGAACCGCTCGACTGCGACCGCGGGATCGGTGCCGAGGGGGCAGTCCTCGCGGGTCGCGCACTCCGTGGCGAATGCGTCGAAGGCCTGCTGGAAACCGGCGGCCTGCCGCACCGCTTCCTCGACCGGGTCCTGCTGAGGATCGAGCGCCCCGTCGAGCACCATCGCCCGCACGTTGCCGGGAAACGCCTCCGCGTAGGCCGAACCGAGCCGGGTTCCGTAGGAGTAGCCGAGGTAGTTCAGCTTCGGGTCGCCGAGAACGGCCCGGATGACGTCCATGTCCCGCACCACGTCGCGGGTGCCCACGTGCGCCAGCACGTCGGTGCCCGTGCGTTCGGCGCAGCGCGCCGCGTACTCCCGGCGGTTCTGCTCCGCCCGGGCGATCCCCTCGGGGGTCATGTCCACCGCGGGGTCCTGCCGCCACGCGTCGGTCTCCTCGGGCGTCAGGCAGTCGATCTGCGGTGTCGACGCACCGATGCCGCGCGGGTCGAATCCGACGACGTCGAACCGCTCGGCGAGCTCGGTGCCGGCGCCGACGACGGCCATCCCGAGGCCGGACGCTCCCGGTCCACCCGGGTTGACGAGCAGCGACCCGACCTTCTCCCCCGTCGACCGTGATCGGGACAGGGCGATCTGCGCGGTATCGCCCTGGGGGTTCTCGTAATCGATCGGCACGGTCACCCGCGCGCACTCGAGCCCGGCCCCGGCCAGGTCCGATCCGTCGGTGCTGTAGCCGTCGCACGAGCCCCACTGGAGCTGCTGGGTGTAGAAGGGCTCGAGGCCCGGCGGGATCTCCCCCGCCGCCGAGGCGAAGCCGGCCGCGCCGACCGGAGACGTGAACCCGCCCACGATCAGTGCCGTCGCCGCTCCCGTTGCGGTCACGAACCGCAGGACCCGGTCCCGGGTCCTGCGCTCTCCACTCGCCGCCATGAATCGACCTGCCCTCCAGTGGTACTCGATCGGAGAGGCGAATCTCTCCTCGGACCACTACAGGGTCGGTGCCGGCGGCGACCGGCACCACCACCCCGAGGGTGTCGATGGACAACCCCTCGGGACGGCGCTCCACCCTCCTCGCCGAGCGCGTCGCCGCTCGGGCCTCGCCGCGCTCCGGCCGCCCGTGCGGCTAGGGACGTTCGGCGATGCGCTTGATCGCTTCGAGCCGGCGGTCCCACTGCCGTCCGATCGATTCCAGCTCGCCGGCCAGTTCGCCGAGCCGGGCACCGACCGCCCGGTAGCGGATCTCCCGTCCGACCCGAACCGACTCCACGAGCCCGGCGTCGGCCAGCACGGTCAGGTGCTTGGCGATCGCCTGACGACTGACCGGCAGCCGCCCCGCGAGCGCACTGGCGGACAGGTCCTCGGCGCCGATCGCGGTGAGGATGTTCCAGCGGGTCTCGTCGGCCAGTACCGCGAGCACCGCTGGAACGCCCTTCGGCACATCGTTCACCGGGATTCCAGGAACTCCACCAGATCGCCGAGTTCGGCACGCCAGCCGTCGACATTGCCGTCGTGGGCCGACTGCGGGTCGACGAGTTCCTCGAAGCCGGTCTCCACCATCGTCAACCGGGTGCCGCCGTCGATCTCGGCCAGGTCGAACCGCACGACCGTGGAGTTGCCCGGTACCGGGTCCACATTCGCGTCGCGTGCCCAGCGGTAGATCAGTGTCTTCGGCTCGTCCACGTGTTCGACCAGCACCCGGAAGGGTCCGGCGTCGTGGCCCGTCCAGCCGAACGTGCCGGTACCGCCGGGCGATGCGTCGAATTCGATTCTGTCGCCGAACCATTGCGCGATCAGTGCGGGTTCGGTCAGGGCGGACCACACCTTGGTGGCCGGTGCCGCGATGTCGATGGTGCGGGTGATGTCGAGCGGGGCCATGATCGCCTCCAGTTCGGGTAGGGGTTGTGCAACTCCAGGGTTGCACCTTTCTTCCTCGGCTGCAACCCCCCAGTTGCAGAAATATGTTCGTCGCGACGGCGACTCACCTCTCATCGCGTCCGGTCGACGACCAGCACCTGGACGGCACCGAACTGCGGGACGATCCGGCCGATCAGGGCCGCCGGCGGCTCGAGCCGGTGCCCGAACCGCGGATGCGCCGCGGTGAACAACCGGCCCTGCACCCGGGCTCGGCCGTGTCGAGCGCCCAGACGGCGCAGCTCTCGCCGCGTGACAAAGCGTCCGTCCGAGTACGGCGCTCGGCGGGTGGGCCGATCGAGCCACCCCCAAGGGCTGGTCGGGTTCAGGGTGAGTGCGACGATGCGCCCGCCCGGACGAGTGATGCGAGCCATCTCGGTGAGCACCGCCGCGGCGTCGGTGAACTCGAGGGTCGCGACGGTGACGGCCGCGTCGGCCGCAGCGTCCGGCACCGGCAGGCGGGCGGCGTCGGCGCGCACGACCCGGCCGGGTGCCCGGCCGGCCGCGACGGCCAGCATGCCCGCCGACAGGTCCACACCGAGCACACGGGCACCACGGTGAACAAGATGGCACACGAGCCGTCCGGTCCCGCAGCCGATCTCGACCACGGTGCGGCCTGCCACCTCCGGCAGGGCCACATCGATCGCGCCACGCTCCACGGCCCAGGCGTGGGCGCCCCACGGGCTGGCGAACCAGGTGTCGTAGTCCCGGGCCTGCGCTGCGTCACTCGTCATCCAGCGTGCAGAGGGGTGCGCAGCATCGATCTCTTCTCCGGGCGTGCGCTCGAACGGCACGAACGGTTCGTTGGTGGACATGCCGTCGGGATTCCCCTCGCCGGAGTCCGGAAACAGCGGTACGACGAGGCGGGTCTCACGCCGGTGCGAGCCTTCGGACCGCGTAGCTCACGATCTCGGGGGTATGCGCGCTGATCACCACCCGCTACACCCTCGACCAGGTCGCCGAGGCATACGAGGACATGCACGCCGGCAAGAACATCCGCGGCG
>NZ_PCZU01000212.1:7354-29117 GCF_002887785.1 Rhodococcus sp. ENV425 | reverse complement strand
GCGGCGTTCGGCAGGACGGGCTCAGGCGACGCGCTCGAGCGAGGTCCCCTCGTCGAGCCGGCGCAGCGTGCGCAAGGTGGCCCACAGCAGCGCGGTGATCACCAGCCCGACGGCACCGTACGCGGGCAGCGCCGCCGAGATCGGCACCAGCGCCGCCACTGCGCCCGCGACCACCGCGCCGACGGAGGCACCGGCGGTGACCTGCGCCGCCCACACCGCGGCGATGCGCCCCCGGTACTCGTCGGGGGTGTGTTTCTGGACCGTCGCGTACCGGACGATGTCGGTGAGCGCGTCGCCGAAGCCGTGCGCGGCCAGGCCCAGCAGCGCCACCGCGACGGTCGCGGTGAGGCCCGCCCCGACGAGCCCGGCGGCGGAGACGGCCATGAGCAGGAAGACCACCTGCCCGGATCGGCGGAGGTGGCCGGTCCAGCCGCTGGTGAGCGAGCCGATCACCGCGCCGACGGCCGGGGCGGTGTAGAGCAGCCCCACCACCGACGGTCCCGCGCCGAGCACCTCGGTGGCGTACTCGGGGACGAGCACCGACCAGCCGGCGAGCAGCATCGTCACGAATCCGCAGACGAGCACGCCGCCGATGACACGGTTCCCCGACGCGTAGCGGAAGCCGCTGAGCACCGAGCGCAGCGGCGACTCGTCGGCGACGTGCGTCGGCGGCAGGGACGGCAGCCGGGTGATGCAGAACGTGGTCACGGCGGTGGTGAATGCCGCGAGAGCGTAGGCCACCCCGACTCCGCCGGCGGCGATGACGACCCCGCCGAGTGCGGGTCCGACCATCGCGCCCAGGTCGCCGGTGAGGGCCATGAGCGCACCGGCCGCCGCCATCTTCTCCCGCGGCAGCAGGCTGGGGGTGACGGCCATGAGGGCGGTCGCGGAGATGCCGCCGCACGCGCCGTCGATCACGGCCGCCACATAGACGACCCACATCTTCGGGTCGGGCAGAAACGCGTTGAGTGCGAGCACCGCGAACGCCACGCCCGCGGTGCCCCGGGCGACGGCGATGACGCGCCGGCGATCGTAGCGGTCGGCGAGCACCCCGCCGACGAACGTGGCGGCGAACGTGGTCACGCCGAGCACCGCCGACACGGCGGCGACCTGCGCGGTGGACCCGGTGAGCCGGTACACCTGCAGCGGCACGGCGACGACGAGGAAGCCGAGGCCGAACAGCGACACGACCCGGGCGGTGAAGATGTAGCGGAATTCGCGGCTGGTGCGCAGGGGGTCGACGTCGAGGACCAGGTTGTCGATCAGGGCCACGGCCGGGTCACCGCGGGGCGAGCAGGTCGTACCACGCCTCGAGCCGCGGTTCGGTGGCCAGCGAGACGAAGTCGACATCCGCGCCGGCGCCGCGCCACTGCTCCACGAGCGCCATCAGACGCACCGAGTCGAGGCCCTGGTCGACGAGGCTGAGCGCGGGGTCGAGTTCGTCGGCCTCGATCTCGAGGAGCCGTGCGATATCGGTGCGGATCGTCTCGCGGTCCAGGATGCCGGACTGTGTTGACATGAGGTCACTCCTTCTCGGTTGCAACGGGTTCGGGGATGCGGGCGGCCGCGGTGAGGGCCTGGACCCAGCGCCGGGCCACGACGGCGACGGTGTGCTCGTCGAGCACCTCGTGGGGCGCGGCGAATTCGCAGTCGAGCACGGGCCCCTCCGGGGTGTCCTCGACGACGGCGTCGACGTGCAGGACGTGGTCGAGCGGCGTGGCCGGGTCGACGGAACCGCCGAGCGCGACGGCCTCGGGTGCGCCCGACCACGGGGCGCCGGTGTCCTCGCCGAGCGTCATCCGGCCGAGGTAGTTGAACACCACCTGGGGCCGCCGATAGCGGTCGAAGACGTGGTCCGGCGCGAGGCGGTGCAGCAGTCCGAAGCCGATGCCGTTGTCGGGCACGGCGTTCAGCGCGTGCGCGACTCGCGCGCGGGCCTCGCGCGCGGCGGCCGCGCCGGTCAGGGCGTCCTCGGGGTCGATACCGGCCAGGTTCAGCGCGACCGGGAACATCGACGTGAACCACCCGACGGTGCGCGCGACGTCGGCTCCGGGCACGACCTGTTCCTCGCGGCCGTGACCCTCGAGTTCGACGCGCACGACGTCGCCGCCGCGGACCGAGGCGACCGCCACGGCGAGCGCCGCGAGCAGCGCGTCGTTCACGGCCCCGGAGGCGAGGACGTCCTCGGTGACCGGCGCGGGAACCCGCACGTGCGTCGAGCGCAGCGCCGAGACCGTGTCGCGTGCCGGGTCGAGGGCCCGGACGCCGAGGGGTGGTTCGACCGCGTCGACCGCGGGTTGCCAGGCGGGCAGCGAGGCCCTGATCCGCTCGGAGCGCGCGGCCACGGCGAGGCCGGTCGCCCACGCCCGGAAGGACGTGCCGGGTGACGTCAGCGCGACGGTCTCGCCGCGTCCGGCCGGTTCGACGGCGTCGGCGAGGTCGGGCACGAGGATGCGCCACGACACACCGTCGATCACCAGGTGGTGCACGGCGACGAACACGCGGCCGGGGCGGTGCGGCCCGAAGTCGAACAAGATCGCCTGCACCATCACTCCGGATTCCGGATCGAGTGCCCTGTAGGCGATTTCGCGTTCGGCAGCGAACCGATCCGCCCACTGCTCGTCGTCGACCTCACCGACCTCGACGCGGCGCACCAGGGTCTCGATGCCCGGTGCGGTCTCGGGGACGGTCCAGCGGGGTCGGCCCCCGGCGACGGCGAACCGGGACCGCAGCATCGGATGGGTGTCGAGCAGCGCCGCGACGGCCTTCCCGAGCGTGTCCACGGTGAGGCCGACGGGCGCGACGAGCAACCGCGCCTGCGAGAACCGGGCGAGGTCGCCGCCCCACGCGAGGGCCTCCCACACGATCGGGGTGATCGGCACGTCGCCCGTCGCGGCGACCGCGGGCACCGCCGCCGGGGCCGTGTCCGTCTCGTCGACCGCGGCCAGGGCCGCGACGGTGCGCAGCTCGAACACCTGCCGGGCCGTGAGCCGGAGCCCGGCGGCCCGGGCGCGGGAGACGAACTGGATCGAGACGATCGAGTCACCGCCGAGCGCGAAGAAGTCGTCGTCGATGCCCACCCGGTCGAGGCCGAGCACCTCGGCGGCCACCTCCGCCAGCACCGCCTCCCGCTCGGTGCGCGGCGCACCCGAGCCGACGAGTGCCCCGAAGTCCGGCTCCGGCAGCGCCTTCCGATCCACCTTGCCGTTGGCGGTGACGGGGAATGCGGCCAGCACGAGCACCGCGGCCGGCACCATGTAGTCCGGGAGCCGCTCGGCGAGCACGGCCCGCACGACGGCCGGGTCCACGTCGCCGTCGGGCACGACGTAGCCGACGAGCCGGCGCACGCCGCGTTCGTCGGTGTGGGCGACGGCGACGGCGTCGCGCACCCCGCGCACCGCGGTCAGGGCCGCCTCGACCTCGCCGAGCTCGACCCGGAAGCCGCGGATCTTGACCTGGTCGTCGCCGCGGCCGAGGAATTCGAGGGTGATACGGCCGTCGCCGGCCGGGACCCGGCGCACGACGTCGCCGGTGCGGTACATGCGGGTTCCCGGCGGACCGAACGGGTCGGGCAGGAAGCGGGTGCCGGTCAGGTCGGGGCGGCCGAGGTAGCCGCGGGCCACGCCGGATCCGGCGACGTACAGCTCACCCGCGACGCCGACCGGCACGGGGCGCAGCATCCGGTCGAGGACGTAGGCGGCGGCGCCGTGCACGGCCCGGCCCAGGCACGGGGTGTCGGCGTCGGTGACCTGTCCGACGAGCGAGTCGACGGTGCACTCGGTGGGCCCATAGAGGTTGAACGCACGTCCGTCGGTCAGCTCCCGCAACCGCCGCCACAGCGCCGGGTTGACGGCCTCGCCCCCGAACCCGACCGTGGCGGGCCGGTGTCCGCCGTCGAACAGCCCGGCGGCGACCATGCGGTCGAGGAACGACGGGGTGACCTCGAGGAAGTCGAGTTCGTGTTCGGCGACGTACGCGACCATCGCCTCGGGATCGCGCAGGGTGTCCTCGTCGAACACGTGCACGGCGTGGCCGTCGAGCAGCCACAGCATCGGCTGCCACGAGGCGTCGAACCCGAACGACCAGGCGTGCCCGACGCCCACGCTCGTCCGGCCCGCCCCCGCCACGGTGGGCACGTACAGGTCGGCGCGGTGGCTGTCGAACAGGTTGAGCAGGTTCGCGTGGGTGATCGCCACGCCCTTCGGCAACCCGGTGGAGCCGGACGTGTAGATGACGTACACGGGGTGCTCCGGCCGGAGCGGTGCGGTGCGCTCGTGGTCGGCGACGGGTGCGGCCGGGCGGGCCCCGACGTCGGCACGGACCGTCTCGTCGTCGAGGTCGAGCACCGGCACCCCACCGAGCACCGGTCGCAGCGTCTGCGCCACGGCACCGTTCGTGACCACGACCCGCGGCCGCGCGTCGCCGACCATGTGCGCGAGGCGCTCCGCGGGGTACGCCGGGTCCATCGGGACGTAGGCGCCGCCGGCGGCGTGCACGGCGCAGAGCGCGACCATCATGTCCGCCGAGCGCGGCAGGGCCAGGCCCACGAGCGTCTCGGGCCCGACGCCCTCGTCGATCAGCCGTCGTGCCAGACGTGCCGACGCGGCGCCGAGCTGGGCGAAGGTGAGCCGCACGGCGCCGCACACGACGGCCGCCGCGTCCGGGGTGCGGGCGATCTGCGCCGCGAGCAGGTCGGCCACGGTGCGGTGCCCGTTCGACGGTGCCGGAGCGGTCGACGAGAGTTCGGGCAGCCGCCCTCGCTCGGCCGGACCGAGGACGTCGAGCTGGGCGACGCGCAGCGACTGTTCCCCGGCGAGCTGGTCGAGGAGGCCCACGAGCTGCCGGCCGAGCTCGCCGGCGTCGGCGGCGGTGAACAACGCCTGCTGGTACTCGAGGGTGAGGGCGAGCTCGTCGTCGAGTTCGGCGACGAGCACCAGCGGGAAGTTGGTGGCGTCGTGACCGCGGACGTCGGTGACATCGAGACCACCGGAGCGCTGCGCGCGGGCGAGGGCGTCGGTGTCGATCGGGTAGCTCTCGAACACGATGAGGGTGTCGAACAGTTCGCCGAGGCCGACGGCGCGCTGGATGTCGGCGAGGCCGACGTACTGGTGATCCAGGAGCCGGTTCTGCTCGTCCTGGACGCGCCGGAGCAGTTCGGCGGCGGGCTCGCCGGGGCGCAGCGCGACGCGCACGGGCACGGTGTTGATGAACAGGCCGATCATCGTCTCGACGCCGGGAACGTCCGGGACGCGGCCGGACACGACGGCGCCGAAGGTCACGTCGGTGCGGTCGAGCCGGGCGCCGAGGAGAACCGCCCACGCGGTCTGCACCGCGGTGTTCACGGTGACGCCGAGGTCGCGGCAGCGGCGCTGCAGCCGCGCGGCCAGGCCGGCCGGCACCGGCACCGGGAGTTCGGCGGGCAGCGTGGCGTCGAGCGACGAGCCGGCCGGGGCGAGCAGCGTGGGTTCCTCGACGCCGGTGAGCGCCTCGGTCCAGCGGCGCAAGCCCTCGTCGGTGTCGCGGTCGCCCAGCCACGCAAGGTAGTCGGTGAACGGGCGGACCGCGGGCAGCGACGCCGGGTCGGCGCCCGCGCCGTAGAGGGTGAACAGTTCCTGCATCAGCAGCGGCGACGACCAGCCGTCGAGCAGCAGGTGGTGGGCGGCGAAGATCAGCCGGTGCCGGTCCGGTGCGACGCGCACGAGGGTGAACCGCACCAGCGGCGCGGCCGCGACGTCGAACCGGGTGGCGCGGTCGGCGGCGACGAGGTCGTCGCTGCGCTCCTCGACGGGCCGAATGTCACATCGCGTCGATCTGACCGAAGCGGTGTGACATTCGGTCACGGGGGTGGGGTCGTGTGTGAGGTCGACGTCCGTCCACCGCAGGCCGGGATCCCGGAGAACGACGCCGACGGGGTCACCGGCTGCGGTCGTGCGGAATCCGGTGCGCAGGGTCGCGTGCCGGTCCAGCAGCGCGACGGCGCTGCGCCGCAACGTGTCCCGGTCGAGGTCGCCGCGCAGATCGAGGACGGTCTGCATCGAGTACACGTCGGTGCCGGTGCCGTCGTCGAGACCGGCGAGGAAGAACATGCCGCGCTGCAACGGCGTGAGCGGCACGACGTCGTCGATCGGGCCGAGTTCGGTGGTGAGCGAGGCGAGTTCGGGCAGCGCCAGCCCCCGGTAGGTCAGGTCCGACGGAGTGGGTCCGCCGGCGCCGGGGGTGCCGGCATGCCGGGCCAGCGCGGCGAGCGCCTCCACCCACCCGCCGGCGACGAGGGCGACGGTCTCCTCGTCGAGGACGCCCGCCGCCGTGAATTCGCAGACGATCTCGGGGCCGCGGGGGCCGTCCTCGGTGACGGCGTTGACGTCGAGGACGTGGTCGAGGGGTGTGCCGGGATCGACGGCGCCGCCGAGGGCGCCCGCCTCCGGCGCGGCGGACCACGCCTGACCTGCGTTCTCCCCGAGCGTCATCCGACCGAGGTAGTTGAACATCACGTCGGGGGCCCGGTACCCCGGGAAGTGCCGCGTTCCCCCGGGAGCGAGCCGGCGCAGCAGCCCGAATCCGAGGCCGTCGTCGGGCAGGGCCCGCAGCGACTCCTTGACCTGGGCCAGAGCGGTTCCGGCTGCCGCGGTACCGGCGAGGGCCTCGTGCGGGTCGATGCCGGACACGTCGAGCACGGCGGGGTACAGGGTGGTGAACCAGCCGACGGTGCGGGTGAGGTCGGCGCCGGGCACGGCGTGCTCGGCGCGGCCGTGGCCCTCGAGGTGCACGCGCAGCACGTCGCCGCCGCGCACCGACGTCACGGCCAGCGCGAGGGCGGTGAGCAGCACATCCGCGACGCCCGCCCGGTACGCGGCGGGCACGGTGGTGAGGATCTGCTCGGTGACCGCCACGGGTACCCGCACCTCGCGCGACCGCGCGGTGGCGACGGTGTCGCGCGCCGGATCCAGCGGGCGGGCGCCCAGCGGCGGTTCGGTGGTCTCGGCGATCTCCTGCCAGCGCGGCAGAGACTGCGCAATGCGATCGGACGTGGCGGCTTCGGTGAGCCCGAGCGCCCAGTCCCGGAAGGAGGTGCCGGCCGGCTCGAGGTCCGGCGCGGCGCCGCGGCGCACCCGATCGACGGCGGCCGCGAGGTCGGGCACGAGAATCCGCCACGACACACCGTCGACGACGAGGTGGTGCACGGCGACGAACACGCGGCCCGCCACGTCGGGGCCGGCGTCGAGGAGCACCACGCGGATCATCTGCCCGGCCGCGGGGTCGAGGTCAGCCAGCGCGCGGTCGCGTTCGGCCTCGAACAGGGCGCGCCACCGCGCGTCGTCGAGACCTGCCGCGTAGACCCGGCGCACCGCCGTCGCCGCGTCCGGAATACCCTCGGGCACCACCCAGTCCGCGTCGCCGCCGGCGACGGTCAGGCGCGAGCGGAGCATGGGATGGGTGCGCAGCAGTGCGTCGACGGCCGCGACGAGGTGCGCCTCGGTGAGCCCGGGCGGAGCGATCAGCAGGCGGGCTTGCGCGAAGCGCCGCAGATCCCCTCCGTGGTCGAGGGTTTCGCGCACGATCGGGGTGAGCGGCACCGGGCCGGTGGCCGCGCCGGCGGGCCGCGCCGGCTGCTCGTCACCGGTGTCGGACTCGCAGGCCGCGGCGAGCGCGGCGACGGTGCGCAGTTCGAACACCTGGCGCGCGGTGATCCGGACGTCGGCGGCGCGAGCGCGGGACACCAGTTGAATCGAGACGATGGAATCGCCGCCGAGGGTGAAGAAGTCGTCGTCGACGCCGACGCGGTCGAGGCCGAGGACCTCCGCGAACGCGGAGCACAGCGCCGACTCCGTCGCGGTGCGTGGCGCACCGGATCCGGCGAGCGCCCCGAAGTCCGGCTCCGGCAGGGCCTTCCGGTCCACCTTGCCGTTCGCGGTGGTCGGCAGTTCCGGGACCCGCAGGATCGCGGCGGGCACCAGGTACTCGGGCAGGTGGGCGGCGACGGCGGTGCGGACGGTCACGGGCTCGGCCGTTCCGGTGACGTAGCCGACCAGGCGGCGCACGTCGCGGGCGTCGGTGTGCGCGACGACGACGGCGGCACGCACCCCCGGCACGGCACCCAGCGCGGCCTCGATCTCGCCGAGTTCGACGCGGAACCCGCGGATCTTGACCTGATCGTCGTCGCGGCCCACGTATTCGAGGGCACCGCGTTCGGTGTCGACCGGGTCCGGCAACCATCGCACGACGTCGCCGGTGCGGTACATCCGCTCGCCCCGGCCGGTGAACGGGTCGGCGACGAACCGCTCCCCCGTCCGGCCGGGTTGTCCCAGGTAACCGCGGGCGACACCCCCGCCGGCGACGTACAGTTCCCCGGCCACGCCGGGCGGTGCCGGTCGCAGCCACCGGTCCAGCACGTACAGCCGGGTGCCGGGGGTCGGTCCGCCGATGGTCACGGTGTCTCCCGCGATACGGGAGCAGGTTGCGTCGACCGTGCATTCGGTGGGGCCGTAGCAGTTGTAGGCCTCGACGCCGTCCGCGGCGCCGAGGCGCCGCCACAGCGCCGATCCGACGGCCTCGCCGCCGACGGTCACCTTGGCGGGCCGGGGGCGGTCACCGTCGAGCAGACCGGCGTCGAGCAGACCGCTCATCAGCACGGGCACGCAGTCGACATGATCGATGCGGTGGGTCCGCACGTAGTCGACGACGAACGCGGTGTCGGTGCGGTGCTCGTCGGGCAGCACGTGCAGGGTGTGCCCGGACAGCAGCCAGGTCAGGGCGGCGACGGCCGAGTCGAAGGCGAACGGGTAGGTCAGCAGCACCCGCCACGTGCCGGACGCCGACCGCATGATCGTCTCTCGCTGCGCGGCAACGAGATCGGTGAGATTGGCGTGGGTGACGGTGACACCCTTGGGGAGGCCGGTGGAGCCGGAGGTGTAGACGACGTACGCGGCGTGACCGGGGCGGAGCGGGCGGAGACGATCGGCGTCGGCCACCGCGGCGGCGGGCAGCGCGGCGAGCCGGGCGCGCAGGTCCGGGTCGTCGAGCACGACGAGGCGCGCGCCGCTGCCGGTGAGGGTCGCTCCGAGTTCGTCGGCGACGGCACGGGTGGTGAGCACGACACCGGGGCGGGCGTCGGCGACCATGTGCGCCAACCGCTCCGCCGGGTACGACGGATCGAGCGGCAGGTAGGCACCCCCGGCGGCGAGCACCGCGAGGACGGCCTCCACGGTGGCGGCGGAGCGTGGCAGAGCCAGGCCCACGAGCACGTCGGGTCCGACACCGAACCCGATCAGCAGGCGCGCGAGCCGCGCCGAGTTCGCCCCGAGCTCCGCGAAGGTGCGCTCTTCGGCGCCGCACACCACCGCGAGGGTGTCCGGACCCGCCGAGGCGGGCAGCGCCGCGACGGTGCCGTCCGAGGGCGCGGCCGGCGCGACGGACCACGTGCCGAGGACGCGACCGCGTTCGGTGCCGGTGAGCAGGTCCAGCGCGGCGGCCGGGCGGTCCGGCGCGGCGGCGAGGGCACCGAGGATGTGGACGAGGCGGCCGGCGAGGGCGGCGGCGTCGTCCGCGGTGAACAGGCCGGGCCGGTAGTCGAGGGTCATGACGAGGGTGTCGGCGACGCCCGCGGTGAGCACGAGCGGATAGTTGGTGGCGTCGCGGCCCTCGACGGCGGCGATCGTGACCCCGCCGGCGCGCTGGGCACGGTCGAGCGCGTCGCGGTCCACGGGATAGCTCTCGAAGACGGTGAGGGTGTCGAACAGCTCCCCCAGTCCCACGTCGCGCTGTACCTCGGCGAGGCCGAGGTACTGGTGGTCGACGGTGCGGGACTGCGCCAGCTGCACGCGCCGCAGCAGCTCGGTGACGGTGGCGCGGGGATCCAGGCGCACCCGCACGGGCACGGTGTTGATGAACAACCCGACCATGGATTCGACGCCGGCCAGTTCCGGCGGTCGCCCGGAGACGGTGGCGCCGAAGACGACGTCGTCGCGGCCGAGCAGCCCGGACAGCAGCAGCGCCCACCCGGTCTGCAGGACGGTGTTGAGGGTGACGCCGGCGTCGCGGGCCAGGCCGGTGAGCCGGTCGCCGAGTCCGGCCGGCACCTCGACGGCGACGGCGGCGGTCGGCGTCGTGGCCCGGGTGGCGCCGGGCGGGGCGACGAGGCTCGGTTCGGTGAGCCCGTCGAGGGATTCGCGCCACAACGCGCGGGCGGCGTCGTGGTCCTGCCTGCCGAGCCACGCGAGGTAGTCGCGGTAGGGCCGGACCGGAAGCAGGCCGGTGGTGGCACCGCCCGCGGCGTAGATCTCGAGGAGTTCGCGCACCAGGATCGGGGTGGACCAGCCGTCCACGACGATGTGGTGGGCGGTGAGCACGAGCCGCACGTCGTCCGGCCCGAATCGCACGAACAGCCAGCGGATCAGCGGCGGCCGCGTGAGGTCGAACCAGTCGCGTAGATCCTCGGCGAGCAGGTCCGCGAGGTGACGCTCCGCGACGTCCGGCTCGAGACCGGTCAGATCGACGCTGCGCCAGGGGGCTTCGGTGCCGCGCACGACGAGGCCGGCGGTGCGGCCGTCCTTGCGGGGGCGGAAGCACGTGCGCAGGGCGGGGTGCCGGTCCAGCAGCGCCTGCGCGGAGGTCCGCAGGGTGTCCTCGTCCACCCGCCCGGTCAGGCGCAGCACGGACTGCACGGTGTAGGCGTCCGGTTCGACGGCTCCGGCGGCACGGGCGGTGTCGTCGGGCGCGGCGACGGTGCTGAGGTATAGCAGGCCTTGCTGCAGCGGCGAGAGGGGAACGATGTCTTCGAGCGCGGAGGTGCGGGTCATATCTGCCTAACGAACGGGTGCGAGGTGCGACGAACACGGCCCCCGGGTCGCCGGACGCGGGGGCCGTGGGTGCCGGGAGGGCTACTGCTGCCGGTTCGCGGGCAGCGCGGCGAGCGCCTCGTCGATGGAATCGAGTGCGAGCAGCGCGGTCTCGTAGGTCGCGGCGTGGGAATGTTTGACCGGAACCAGATTTCCGGCCTGCACGGCGGGCAGGGACTGCCACAGCGGGGAGGCCATCAGCTCCTGCAGCTCGGGCGAGACCGAGCCGTCGGCCTCGACGCCGTAGACGATGACGTCGACGTTCCCGAGGTTCCGGCCGATCTCCTCGACGGAGAGGTACTCGCCGTGCACGTCCTCGGGGTTGGCGGGCTGACCGGGGAACTGCAGGTCGAGGTCCTCGAACAGGTTGGTGGTGTACGACGAGGCGTACTCGCGGAAGAACTCACCGGGCTCGGTGCCGCACACGTTGCAGACGCCGGCGAAGGTCAGGTTCCCGAGGGTGCCGCGGTACTTCCCGGCGATCTCCGCGGCGCGTGCCTCGTACTGCTCCTTGTACTCCCCGTAGGCGTCGGACACGTTCGCGGCGTCGGCGTACTGCTCACCGAGGCCGCGCCAGTCACCGGGGTTGGTCAGGCCGAGGAAGACCACCGGAGCGAGGGCCTCGAGCTTGGCCGTGTCGAGCTGCGACTGCACGCGCGCGGGCACGCCCATGATGATCAGGTCGGGCGCGGCGGCGGCGACGGCCTCGTAGTCGAGTTCGCTCACGGCCCCGTCCGGCGCCACCTTGGGCAGCGCCTCGTACGCGGCCTTGGTCTCCGCGTCCATGTTGTCGAGCTCGCGGGTCCATTCGCAGGCGGCGGCGAGATTCGCGTCGGCCTGGAGCAGCGGTAGCACCGCGTAGCCGCAGGCGACGATGCGCTGCGGGTCGGACGGGATCTCGATCGGCCCGTTCTGCGCCTCGAACGTGCGCGTGGCGTCCGCGGCCGGTTCCTCGCCGGAGCCACCGTCGCTGCCGCACCCCACCAGGCCCACGGCCAGCACCGCCGTCGCGCCGAACACCGCTGCGCGGCGCAGCCGGCCCCGTCCCTCAACCCGCATCGCTTACTCCCACATGTCTGTTCGCCGGGCACCCGCCCGGACCTGATTGGTTAGGCTAACCGAACTCGGTGCGGGCGCCAAGCGCTACGTCCCCGGTCCTGCGCACAGTTGTCTGCGCCGATCCTCGTGCCCCATGAGGGACAGCACGCGAGGACAGCTTTCGTCGCTCCGGATGAGGGGGCCACGAAGGCGCACGGTCCGTAGCCGGTCCGTGCGCCTTCGTAGCAGTTTCGGAAAGGCGCGCTCGCCCTTCGGTCCATCGTGAAGGTGGTTCAGCCGGTGATCTGGCCGAGCAATTCCTCGGCGATGATCTGCCGGGCTTCGGTGAGTATCGAGCCGAGCACTTCCTCACAGCTGGCGACCTCGTGGATCAGGCCTTGGGCCTGGCTGGCCCACCAGAGTCCGCCTTCGACGTCGCCGTTGCCGTACACCTGTTCGCGGCCACGGGCACCGCTGGCCAGGTGGGCGACGTCGTCGAAGGTCGCACCCGTTCGGCGTGAGATGGTGGCGATTTCTTCGGAGACCGAGTTGCGTGCGACGCGGGCGGAGTTGCGGAACTCGCGGAAGACGATGACGGTGTCGCGTTCGGTGTTGTCGACGATCTGCTGTTTGACGTTGTCGTGGATGGGTGCCTCGGTGGTCGCCATGAAACGGGTGCCCATGTTCACCGCGGAGGCGCCGAGCGCGAGGGCGGCGACGAGACCGGCGCCGGTGGCGATTCCGCCGCTGGCGATGATCGGGATGGACAGTGCCCGGGCCGCGGCGGGGATCAGCACGAGCCCGGGGACGTCGTCCTCGCCGGGGTGCCCTGCGCACTCGAAGCCGTCGATGCTGATCGCGTCGACGCCGAGTTGTTCGGCTTTGAGGGCGTGCCTCACCGAGACCGCCTTGTGGATCACCTTCACACCGGCGGCCTTGAACGCAGGTAGGTGCGGTCGCGGGTTGCCGCCTGCGGTTTCGACGATGGTGATGCCGCTGTCGACGATGGCGTCCCGGTACTCGTCGTAGGGCACCGGCCGGATGGTCGGGAGGATCGTCAGGTTGACGCCGAACGGCTTGTCGGTGAGGTCGCGGCAGCGGGCGATCTCCTTGATCAGCGCCTCAGGGGTGGGTTGGGTCAGGGCGGTGAGGAACCCGAGTCCTCCGGCGTTGGCCACCGCGCTGATCAGGTCCGCGGTGCCGACGGCGGTCATGCCGCCGCACACGATGGGGTGCTCGATCCCGAAGGTCTCGGTGAAGATATTGGTGAACAAATGCTTCCTCGGTGTGGGTTGACCGCCGATTGGCGGATGACCGGACTGCTCAGCGATGTCTGCTTCGGTCAGAACGGGAGATTGAATGCGCGAATCGCGTTCTCGCGCAGGAACGCCGTACGGGTCTTCTCGTCGAACTCGAGTTTGTCCAACCCGGACAGGCAGTCGGGTGCCGGCCAGGCGAGGTGGTTGGAACCGAAGAGCACCTTGTGCCGGCCGTGTCCGCGGAGGTAGTCGACGATCTCCGCCGGATAGCGGGAGGTCTTGTATGCGGAGGTGTCGATGTAGACGTTCGGGTACTTCGTGGCCAGTGAAATGGCTTCATGTGTCCATGGCACGCCGATGTGACCCACGATGACCCGGGTGACGTTCGACGATGTCGCCGACCTTGTCGTTGCTGATCAGCGGTCCCGCCGGGGCGTACCGGGCGCTCAACATGCCAGTTCGACGCCCGCTTCGTCCATGCGGTCGAGGGTCCACAACACCGGCGGTTCGGCCTCGGGGATGGTTCCCTTCGACCAGCGGCGCAGGGAGTCCAGGAAGGGCATGTCCAGCCATCGCTGGGTCGGGTGCTGCATCCAGGCATCGATCGTGTCTGTCATCGTTTTCCCTTTCTCGTGTCGGTGGTGTCGGATCAGGCGGTTTCGGGAACGGGGTGGGCCGCTCGGCTGTCCTCGTCGGTTCCGGTCTCTTCCATGTCGCGGTGCCGGGTTTCGGGCAGCATGAGTGCGCAGAACAGACTCAGGAGACCGAAGCCCGCGAGCATCCACCCGACGGCGGCGCTGCCGTACTGGGAGGTGAGGTGCGCGGCCAGCATGGGAGCGGTGCCGCCGCCGATGACCCCGGCGATGGCGTAGGCCATGCCGGCGCCCGTGTAGCGGTACTCGGTGTGGAACATCTCCGGCAGCAGTGCGCCCGCGGGCCCGTAGGAGACGCCCATGATGGCCAGGGTGAGGGCCAGGCCGGCGAGGAACGCGACCGGGGAGCCGGTGTCGAGGAGGGGGAAGAGCACCAGTCCTCCGGGGATGGCCACGAGACAGGAGGCGAGCACCATTTTTCGGCGGCCGATGCGGTCGGAGTGGATGGCGGACAGGATGATCGCGGCACAGAAGACGGCGGCGGCGAGGAGGCCGAGGGAGAGCACTGTGGTGCGGCTCAGGCCGAGGGTGGCAGTGGCGTACGAGGTGAGGTAGGCGGTGCCGATGTAGAAGAACGCGAACATCATCGCCAAGGATCCGGCGGCGAGGAGCAGCTCACGGGGCTGATTCTTGAAGACTCCGAGGAGGGGTCCGGCGCCGGCGCGGCGGGCCTGGGTGGATCGCCGGGCGAACATCGGTGTTTCCTCGACCGCGAGCCGGACGTAGAGGCCGATCAGCACGAGGAGGGCACTGGCGATGAAGGGGATTCGCCAGCCGTAGTCGAGGAACGCCTGCGAGGTCTCGCCGACGAAGAGGTTGACCGCCAGGAAGGTGCCGTTGGACAACGCGAAGGCCAGTGACGGTCCCAGCTGTGGGAATACCGCGTACAGGCCCCGTTTGTCGGTGGGGGCGTATTCGGTGGCCAGCAGGGTCGCCCCGGCCCATTCACCGCCGACGGCGAGGCCTTGCGTGATCCGCAGTGCGATCAGCGCGAGCGGTGCGGCTACGCCGATCGTGGCGGCGCCGGGGAGCAGTCCGATGAGCACGGTGCTGATACCCATCAGCAGCAGGGTGCTGACCAGCGTTTTCTTGCGGCCGATCCGGTCGCCGAAGTGGCCGAAGATCGCGGCTCCGAGGGGGCGGGCGACGAACGCGACGGCGAAGGTGGCGAAGGAGGCGACGGTGCCGGCGGCGGTACCGAGGGCGGGGAAGAAGACCTTCGGGAAGACCAGCGCTGCCGCGGTGCCATAGATGAAGAAGTCGTAGAACTCGATGGTGGTGCCGGTGCAGCTTGCAATGGCGACGCGGCGCATCGGGGTGGTCGGTGGGCTCGTCACCGTGTCGACGGTTCGGGACATCGTGATCTCCTGCTCGGTGGGCCCGTCCGGCTGGCGGAGGGGCTGGGGTACGACGAGCAGTGTGAGCGCCGTTACACCGACCGCTACACCCCCCAAAGTGGGTTGTGTTGCCGGGTAGCTGCTTTCGTGGGTACGTCGTGGGCAGGGAATGTCCGCTGGAGGTGCGGGGCTGCGGGCGGAGAGGGGTCAGCGGATGAGGCCGCGCTCGCGGGCGGCGAGGATCGCCTGCACGCGGTTGCTCGCGTGCAGCTTGCGCATGGCGCTCTTGAGGTAGGACTTGACCGTGTTGGGCAACAGGCCGAGGGTCTCGGCGATCTCCCGGTTGCTCAGACCCCGCGCAACGTGTTCGAGCACGTCGATCTCGCGGGGCCGCAGCACAGTGGGTGGTTCCTGCGATGCAGCCGGCGTCAGCACGGGCGCGAACCGGTTCCCGACCGCCTCGATCCGGGCACGCAGGACGTCGTCCTCGATCTGCCCGGCCAGGTCCGCCAGTTCCTGAGCGATGTCGTGCAGGTCGGCGCGGCTGAGCGCCGGCCGGTCGGCCTGGATATCGGTCCGCATCAAGCTGAGACGCCGCCCTACCTCGTCCTCGACGGCGATGTCGCGCTCGAGTCGCCGGACGAGTGGGGTGAAGCTGTCGAACCAGCGGTCGCCCAGGCGCACGTGGGTACGGGCCGCCAGGTAGATGAGGATGCGAGGTATCCGGTCGACGATGATCGGTAAGGCGGCCAGGGTTTCGATCGCCTCCGGGCGCACGGCGTGGTCGTACACGTGGGTGATGCCCTGGGCCGAGAAGTAGTCGGCCACCGAGACCGGGCGGGCGAGCATCAGCGCCTTTCCGCCGAGTCCCTCACCGTTGCGGACCACCAGGTTCACCGCCGAGCGGGTGCGGACGCCGGTCAGGTCGGTGATCTCCATCGCCACGGCGCCGTGCTGCACCGGCCCGCCGAACACCATGTCCATTCCGGCGTGCTTGCGGAGAGTCTCCAGCGAGCGCGCGAGGATGCGCCGTTCGACCGGCGTACCTGATTCGAATGACGTGATCATGTGGGCCTCCAACTACGCATCTGCCATTGAAGCTAGTGAGTGCCGTCACACCGTGGCAACGTCGTACCCCCGAAGGTGGGTGCCGGGCCGCCGGACCTACCTTCGGGGGTCCCGCACCGGTCCTCTCCCAGGCCATATTCCTCCTCGAGAACGGAGGAACACACATGAACACCAGGTTGAGCCACACCGTCGGTCCGGCCGAGCAGCCACTGCTCGAGATGACGATCGGTGACAACTTCGACCGGACCGTCGCGAGGTTTCCCGACCGCGAGGCTCTGGTCGACGTACCTACCGGGCGGCGGTGGACGTACGCCGACCTTCGGGCCGACGTCGACGCTCTGGCACGAGCGCTGCTCGAGGAGGGAATCACCCTCGGTGACCGGGTCGGGATCTGGGCCCCGAACTGCGCCGAATGGACGATCGTGCAGTTCGCCACGGCGAAGGTCGGCGCGATCCTCGTGACCGTCAACCCCGCCTATCGCGCCCACGAACTCGAGTACGTCCTCACCCAGTCGGGAATCCGGCTGATGTTCGCGGTCCCGTCGTTCAAGACTTCGGACTACGCGGCGATGATCGTGCAGGTCTCGCCCCGGTGCCGGAGTCTCGAGAAGGTGGTCCACCTGGGCGGCGAGGAGTGGGCGGCGCTGCTGCGCTGGGGCGCTCAGGCCTCGCCGGACCGGCTCGCCGAGGTGCAGGACGGGTTGACCCCCGACGATCCGATCAACATCCAGTACACCTCGGGGACCACCGGTTTTCCCAAGGGCGCGACCCTCTCCCACCGCAACATCCTCAATAACGGGTTCTTCGTCGGTGAACTCCTCGGCTATACCGAACAGGACCGGATCTGCGTGCCGGTGCCGTTCTACCACTGCTTCGGCATGGTCATGGGGAACCTCGGGGCCAGCACGCACGGCGCGTGTGTCGTCATCCCGGCCCCGGCGTTCGACCCGGTGGCGACGCTGCGCGCGTGTGCCGAGGAGCGATGCACGTCCCTGTACGGGGTGCCGACGATGTTCATCAGCCTGCTCGATGCCCCGGGCTTCGACTCCTACGACCTGTCCTCGATCCGCACCGGGGCGATGGCCGGTTCGCCGTGCCCGGTGGAAGTGATGAAGCAGGTCACCCAATGGGCCCCCGAGATGGCCATCGCCTACGGGATGACCGAGACGTCCCCCGCCTCCGCCCAGACCAGGGCGAACGACTCCCTGGACCGACGGGTCTCCACCGTCGGGCGGGCCCACCCGCACGTGGAACTCGAGATCGTCGACCCGGCAACCGGTGAGACCGTGCCCTCCGGGCAACCCGGGGAGCTGTGCGTCCGGGGCTACTCGGTGATGCTCGGCTACTGGAACCAGCCCGACAAGACCGCCGAGACGGTCGATGCCGACGGCTGGATCCACACCGGTGACCTGGCGGTGATGGACGAAGCGGGCTTCGTCGCCATCACCGGGCGGATCAAGGACATGGTGATCCGCGGCGGCGAGAACATCCACCCGCGGGAGATCGAAGAGTTCCTCTACACCCATCCGGACGTTCTCGACGCCCAGGTGATCGGGGTGCCCGACGCCAAGTACGGCGAGGAGCTGATGGTGTGGCTGCGGCTGCGTGACGGTGCCGCACCTTGGGACGCGGCGGCGCTCCGCGAATTCTGCAGAGGCCGGCTCGCGCACTACAAGATCCCCCGGTACGTGCACTGCGTCGACCAGTTCCCCATGACCGTGACCGGGAAGATCCGCAAGGTGGAAATGCGAGAACACGCCATCGACATGCTCGGGCTCGAAGCCTGAAACCCACACCACGAGACACACTCACCTTCGATACGGAGGAACCGACATGAGCTGGACCATCGAACGCCGCGGACGCGTCGCCGTCGTGACGATGAACACCAATCCGGTCAACGCACAGAACCGCGCCTTCTTCGCAGACCTGCACGAGGCGTTCGATCGACTCGAACGCGACCACCCACAGTCCCCGGTCGTGCTGACCGGCACCGGCACCCGGTTCTCGGCCGGACTCGATCTCGCCGAGCACTTTCCGCTCTTCGCCGGGGACGAGGCAGAGGTCGCGTCGTGGTTCCAGGACTACCGGGCGACGAACATGCGGTTGTTCACCTATCCACGGCCGACGGTGGCCGCGGTGAACGGGCACGCATTCGCCGGGGGCCTGATCACCGCCGCCGTGTGTGACCGCCGGGTCGCCGTCCCCGACGGGGCCCGGTTCGGGATCAACGAGGTGCCGATCGGCATCCCGATGCCCGCGGTATATCTGCGGATGCTGGCCTACGCCTGGGGTGAACCGGTGGCCTCGCGAACCTGTTTGCAGGGCGAGATCTTCACCTCGGCCGAGGCGCACGCCATGGGCATCGTGCACGAGCTGGTACCGGCGGAGGAACTGCTCGGCCGCGCCGTCGCCATCGCCGAACTGACCCCCGAAGACTGCATCGAGAACTACGCCTACACCAAGCGCGCCCTGCAGGCCCCCGCCCTGCGCGACATCGCGGACCTGTGCGACCCGCTCGACCGCAAGGAGCTGGCCGCCGGCATGACGAGCGAGCCGTCCCGGCGCGCCCACCGTCGGTACTGGGAACAGCTCAAGGGCCGCCCCGCGGGATGGTGACCAGGGTGGACGGCGGCGCGGACGAGCAGTTGCCCGCCTGGGTGATCTGGCGGCAGCGGCCGTTTCCCGATACCAACCTGCTTCTGCTCGACGGGCGGGAAGCGGCGCTCGTCGACAGCGGTTTCGTCGGCCATGCGCAGCAGACAGCCGAATGGGTGCACGCGCACAGCGACAATCTCACCCGGGTCGTGAACACGCACTGGCACGCCGACCACGTCGGCGGCAACGCGCTACCGCAGGCGAGGGGTGCCGGTATTGCGGCCGGCGCCCCGGACGCCGACGCCGTCGCCCGACGCGACCCGGGCTGCTGTCTCGCCGAATACCTCGACCAGCCGGTCGCCCCGTACACCGTCGACGAACCGCTCGACGACGGGCAGGTGCTCCGGCTCGGCGACACCGACTGGGAGGTGTCCGCACCCCGGGCCACACACCCGGCCACCTGGCGCTGTGGCAGCCCGAGGAGCGACTACTGGTGGTCGGAGACGCGCTGTCCGACTACGACGTCGGCTGGGTCGACAGTGCCCTCGACGGCCCTGACGCGGCCCGCACGGCCCTGCAATCGCTGCACCGGTTGACCGACCTTCGGCCACGGGTGCTGCTGCCCGCGCACGGACCGATTCCCGCCGACACCGACGGAGCACTGGCCAGTGCACGGCGTCGCGGCCAGCGTCACGTCGACGACCCGGACGGCGCGGTGCGGTACGGCGCACGTCGAATTTTCGTCTTCGCGTTGATGATTCGAGGCGGCATTCCCGCCGACGAGGTCGAGCCCTACCTGCATGCACGCGCCTGGCTGACCGACGCCGCACGGTTGTTGTGCCTCACACCCGAGGCGCTCGCCGCCGAACTGGTCGAGACGATGATCCGCGGCGGCGCCGTCGTCGCGCGGAACAATCGACTACATGCCGCCGCCGAACACATCCCGGTCACGCCGGGAACGCTGCAGGTGCCGTTTCCCCGGAAATGGTCGGCGTCGCGCGCACGCGCCGTTCCGGACCGCACGTGAACGCGTGCTGTCGCCGAGTCCTATCCGACCACCCGCTGGATCAGCAGTACCGCACCGATTCCGATCATCGCGGCACCGGAAATCCAGGTCACCACCCGCGCCGCGGCGGGGCGGGTGCGCAGCACCACCCGCGCCCCCGTCCCCACCCCCGTGTAGACCACCGCGCAGCTGACCGTGTGCACCACACCCAGCAGCACGATCTGCACCGCGAGGGGCCACCGCGCGTCCGTGTCGGTGAACTGTGGCAGCAGCGCCAGGAACAGCAGAAGCACCTTCGGATTCAGCCCGCTGGTCCCCATACCCTTGACCGCCTGCCGCACCCACGATTCCGGCGCCTGCTCCGCCCCGGCCTGCGGCAGAGCCGAGGGCTTGACGAGCATCGCGATCCCCAGCCACACCAGGTACGCCGCCCCGACCGCCGTCAACGCGGTCAGCACCAACGGCGAACGGGCCACCAGCGCCGCGACGCCGGTCGCCACCACCGCGGTCATTGCCAGATGCCCCGACAACATCCCACCGACCGCGGGCACCACGGTGCGGTGCCGCAGCCCCGCCGCGATCGCGTACGCCCAATCCGCCCCCGGCGTCAGCACGAACAGAAACGACACCGCCCAGAACGCAGCAACGGTACCGCCCGCCATGACCTCACTCATCCTTCACACTCTCGGACCGCCAGAACGCCTGGCGGTTCCCGATAGAGAGATTAGGGAGATCGACCTGGAATTCGTTCCCATAGTTTTCACAAGAACCGTGTAATTGGGGGAAAATCTTCCACATGGACAACGTCGACAAAAAGATCCTTGCCGAGCTCCAACAAGACGGGCGGCTCACCGTCACCGAACTCGCCGATCGGGTCCAACTCAGCATCTCGCCCTGCCACCGCCGCCTACGCGCGCTGGAGAGCTCCGGCGCGATCACCGGCTACCGCGCCCAGCTCGACGCCGGCGCCCTGGGCCTGACGTTCGAGGCGCTCGTCTTCGTCACCATGCGCACCGTCGACCGCGACACCCTCGAGGCATTCGAACCGGCCGTCGCCGCCATACCCCATGTCCTGCAAGCGCAACGACTGTTCGGCGACCCCGACTACCTCCTGCGGGTGATCACCCGCGACCTGCCCGCCTTCCAGAAGCTCTACGACGAATCCCTCGCCACCCTCCCCGGCGTCGGGCGCCTCAGCTCCACTCTCGTCATGAAAAGCGTGGTAGACAACCGTCCCCTGCCCCTGTAGGACCCCGACCACTGCTCCGTGGCCTACGCGGTCCGGAGCGTACCGACGCCCCAGGAAGGACGGTGTCCTGTCCGTCCCGATCGAAGAACACGTCGTTACTCCGCTGTCGACGGTCCGCATCGATGATGCGGCGCACCTCCGGGCCCAGCGCCGAGGCACTCACCCGAATTCCAGTGCGAAATCGTCGATTTCGGACTGGTCGAGGTCGCTCAGCGTCAGATCGGAGGGAGTGAAGCCACCGGCGTCGTCGCGCGCGGCGTGGTCGGCGAGCGCACACAGCGCCGCGACCCAGCCGTGCGCCAACTCGGCGACGACGGACGCCGGCACGACCCCGGTGGCGTAACCCCACGTCGCGCGGAGCACCGGTCCGGCCGGCGTCTCCTCGGTGACGGCGCCGACCTCGATCGCGTGGCTCACCGGCATCGCCTCGTCGGTGGTGCCGCCGAGCACGCCGGCCTCCGGAGCGGCCGTCCACGGTCCGCCGTCCCCCTCGCCGAGGGTCAGCCGGCCGAGATAGTTGAACCCGATCTCCGGTGCCGGTGCGGCCCCGAGTTCGGTCCCGGACTCGGGATCGAGATGGCGGAGCATGCCGAACCCGATTCCGTTGTCCGGGATCTCCCGCAACTGCTCCTTGACGAGCTTGAGCGCCACCCCGGCGCAGTCGCCGCCGGCGAACGCCTCGGCGAGATCCACCCCGGAGACGTCGAGGCGGACCGGATACAG
>NZ_PCZU01000212.1:0-7344 GCF_002887785.1 Rhodococcus sp. ENV425 | reverse complement strand
GGTGAACCAGCCGACGGTGCGGGACAGGTCGGCGCCGGGCACCACCTGCTCCTCGCGTCCGTGCCCCTCCCGGTCCACCGGGACCGCCCCACCGCCGCACACCCGGCCCACCGTCAGCGCCAGCGCGGTGAGCAGCACGTCGTCGACGCCGGCGCGGAAGCGCTCCGGCACCGTCGTCAGCAGCGCCTCGGTCACCGACGCCGGGACCTGCACCTGCACCCGCGAGACCGTCGCCATCGTGTCGCGCGCGGGATCCACCCGCCGCCCCGCGATCCGCACGCATCCGGCCGGTTCGAGGGCGCGGCGCCACAACCCCAGTTCGCCGCGCCGCGCCGGAACCTGGTCGAGCAGCCCCCGCGCCCAGGTCCGCAGCGGCGTTCCCCCGCCGGCCGGTTCGGTGCCCTCGCACGCGACGGCCAGGTCCGGGACCAGGATCCGCCACGAGACCCCGTCGATCACCAGATGATGCACCACCACCAGGATCCGGCCCGGACGCCCTGGGCCGGCGTCGAAGAAGACCACCCGCATCATGTCACCGGTCTCGGGATCCAGGGCGGCACAGGCGACGTCGGTCTCCTCGGACAGCACCGTCGAGCGGGACCGCTCGTCGAGTCCCCGGACGTCCACCCGCGTGACGAGCGTGGCCGGATCGACGGTGTCCGCGGCACGGACGTCGAATGTCCTTGCCGCCGGATCGAACACGGCACGCAAGGCGTCGTGCACCGCGAGCACCCGGCCCACCGCCGCGACCAGGGTGCCGAGGTCGACCCCGACGGGCGCGTGCAGGAGGCGGGACTGGGCGAATCCCCGGTAGGGGCCGCCGCGGTCGAGGAGGTCGTGCACGATCGGGGTCGCCGGGACGAGACCCAGGGCGGCGGTGCGTTCCGTCTCGTCCGGTGCCGTGTCGACCTGCACGATGCGGGCCAGGCCCGCCGGGGTGCGGTGCTCGAAGACGTCGCGGGCGGCGAAGCGCAGTCCCGCCGCCCGGGCTCTCGACACGAGCTGGATCGAGACGATGGAATCACCGCCGAGGGAGAAGAAGTCGTCGTCGGGTCCGATCGTGTCCAGGCGCAGCACCTCCGCCACCACCGCGCACAGGCGCCGCTCGAGGTCGTTCGCCGGGGCCCGGGACGCCCCGGCGGGCGCGAAGACCGGGGCGGGCAGCGCCCGCCGGTCGACCTTACCGTTGGGGGTGACCGGGAACTCGTCGAGCACCACGATCGCGGCCGGCACCATGTGCTCGGGCAGACTACGGGACACGTGCTGCCGCACCACTTCCGGATCTGCTCCGGCGCCGGTGACGTAGCCGACGAGCCGGCGGCGGCCCGGCTCGTCCTCCCGGGCCACGACCACGCAGCCCGCGACCGCCGGGTGCGCCGACAACGCGGCCTCGATCTCGCCGAGCTCGATGCGGAACCCGCGGATCTTGACCTGATCGTCGCTGCGGCCGAGGTACTCGAGCACCGGACGGTCGCCGCCCGCGTCGATCCACCGCACCCGATCTCCGGTGCGGTAGAGCCGGGCGCCCGCAGCGCCGAACGGATCGGCCACGTAGCGGGCCGCACTCGGCCCGGGGCGGTTCAGGTAGCCGCGGGTTACGCCGGGCCCGCCGACGTACAGCTCTCCGGCCACGCCCGCCGCGACGAGGCGCAGACGGTCGTCGAGCACGTACACCCGGGCGCCGTCGATCGGCGCCCCGATGTGCGGGCGCGCCCCGCGGATCTCGGCGACCGTGGCGTCGACCGTGCATTCGGTGGGGCCGTACATGTTCAGCGCCCGTACCCCGTCGAACGCGCCGAGCGCCGACCACAGGTCCGCGGACACGGCCTCGCCGCCGACGGCGAGCAGGCTGGGACGGTGCGGCGCCGCGGGCTCGCACAGGCCGGCGGCGAGCAGTTCGGTCATGAGCAGCGGTACGCAGTCGACGGCGTCGATGCGGTGGGTGCGCACGTAGGCGACGGTGGCGGCGGCGTCGGCGAGCAGGTCGGCGTCCGGCAGGTACAGGGTGTGCCCGGCGAGCATGGACAGCAGCGGGTCGATCGAGGAGTCGAACGACAGCGCGTAGGTCAGCAGCACCCTCAGCGGCCGGTCCTCCGCGCGGCCGACGGTCCGGCGCCGCTGGGTCGCGACCAGGTTCACGACGCCGCGGTGCGGCACCACGACGCCCTTGGGGAGCCCGGTCGAGCCGGAGGTGTAGACGACGTAGGCGGCCCCGTCGCCGGAGACTGCGCCGAGATGCTCGCCCGGCTCGAGCGGGGTGTCCGGGAGCGTGGGGTCCACCGCGGCGAGCGCGGCCTCGTCGAGGACGAGGACGGGCCTCGAGTCGGCGAGCATGTGTTCGATGCGCTCGGCCGGGTACCCGGGATCGATCGGGACGTAGGCGCCGCCGGCCTGCCACACCGCGAGGGCCGCGACGATCGCGTCGGTGCCGCGCGGCAGCATCAGCCCGACCACCGTCTCGGGTCCCACGCCGCGGCGGATCAGGTGCCGCGCGAGCCGACTGGTACGGGCGTGCAGTTCCCCGAAGGTGAGCGTCCCGGTGGCAGTGACCAGCGCGGTCGCGGTCGGGGTGCGCCGCCCCTGGCGGGTGAACAGCTCACCCAGGGTATCCACGCCGACGTCTTCGACGTCGTCCATACATACGTACGGGCTGCCGGAGCAGAGACGGTCGCGCTCGTCGTCGGCGAGCAGGTCGAGCGCGGACAGCCGGGTCCGCGGATCCCTCGCGAGCGCCGCGAAGGCGCGCACCACGCGGGCGGAGAGCGCATCGGCGGTGGCCGCGTCGAACAGGTCCCGCGCGTACTCCACCCGCACTCGCAGGCCGACGCCCGCGTCCTCGACCACGTCGAAGGTCAGGTCGAACAGGGCGGCGCCGGTGTCGACGGTGGACACCCGCGGTTCCAGGCCGGCGAAGGCGTCGACGACCGGCGGGGTGCGGTGCTGCACGAGCACCTGGAACAGCGGGTGCCGGCCGGCGCTGCGGGAGGGGTTCAGGGCCTCGACCAGCCGGTCGAACGGCAGGTCCTGGTTCGCGTAGGCGTCGAGGTCGGTGCTGCGGATCCGGGCGAGCAGTTCGGCGAGCGCGGGATCGCCGGACAGGTCCGTCCGCAGAACCACCATGTTGACGAAGAACCCGACGAGGTCGTCCAGTTCGGCGGCGGGGCGGCCTGCGGTGGGCGAGCCGATCGGGATGTCCTCCCCCGCGCCGCTGCGCGCGAGTGCGACGGCGACCGCGGTGTGCACGAGCATGAACATCGTGGCGCCCGCACCGCGCGCGACGGCCCGCAGCGCATCGGCCACGTGCGGCGGTACCAGCCGTTCGACCGTGCCGCCCGCGAACGTGGCCGTCGCGCCGCGGGGCCGGTCGGTGGGCAGGTCGAGTTCCTCCGGCATCCCGTCGAGCCGGGCGCGCCAGTAGTCGAGCTGGCGGGCGGCGAGTCCGTCGCCGTCGCCGAGGATCTCGCGGTGCCACACCGCGAAGTCGGCGTACTGCACCGGCAGCGGCGCCGGCGTCCAGGAACTCCCGGCGGCCGCGGCGGCGTAGGCCGCGCCGAGCTCGCGCAGCAGGATCGGGGCGGACAACTCGTCGGCGGCGACGTGGTGCACGAGCACCAGCAGCACGGCCTCCGCGGATCCGCCCTCGAAAAGCATCACCTTGATCGGGATCTCGCGTTCGAGGTCGAACACGTGCCGCGCCGCGGCCGCCACCGCCGCGTCCAGGTCGGCCCCCTCGACGGTGCGGGCGGTGAACGGCACGCCGGGTGCGGCGAGCACGCGCTGCATGCCGACGCCGTCGTGGTCCTCGAGCACGGTGCGCAGGACCTCGTGCCGGTCCAGCACCGCGCGCACCGCTTCGTGCAGCGCCGCCGGATCGGGGACGCCGCGCAGGCGCAGCGTCAGCGGGACGTTGTAGGTCGGGCTCGGGCCCTCGAGCCGGAACTGGAACCACAGCCGCTGCTGCCCCGCCGACAGCGGTGCACGGTCGCCGCGTTCGACCGGACGCAGCGGGATCCGCAGGGCCGCGGCACCGTCGGGGCACTGCGCGGCGAGCCCCTCGACGGTCGGGTGGTCGAAGACGGTGCGGATCGGCAGTTCCACGCCGAGCGCGTCGCGGACCTTCGCGATCAGCTTGGCCGCCGCGAGGGAGTGACCGCCGAGGAGGAAGAAGTCGTCGTCGACGCCGACGGTGTCGAGGCCCAGGACGTCCGCGAACACCGCGCACAGCACGCGTTCGCGTTCGGTGGCGGCCGCGCGGCCGCCGACGAGGGCCCCGAAGTCCGGTTCCGGCAGCGACGTGCGGTCCACCTTCCCGTTGGAGGTGAGCGACAGCGCGTCGAGGAACACGAACGCCGACGGCACCATGTGCGCCGGCAGCCGCCGCGCCACGAGCTCGCGGGCCGTCGCGGGGTCACCGTCGCCGCCCACCAGGTAGGCGACGAGCCGCGCGGTGCCGGTCGCGTCGGGACGCGCCACGGCGACGGCCCGCGCGACGCCGGGCAGCTCCTGCAGCGCCGCCTCGACCTCGCCGAGTTCGACGCGGAAGCCACGGATCTTGACCTGGTCGTCCCGGCGGCCGCGGTAGACGAGGTGGCCGTCCGCGGTCCACCGCACCACGTCGCCGGTGCGGTACATGCGGCTTTCGCTGTCGCCGAACGGGTTCGCCACGAACCGCGCCGCGGTCGCGCCGGGCGCGCCGAGGTAGCCTCGCACCACGCCGGGGCCGGCGACGTACAGTTCTCCGTCCACGCCCTCCGGGACCGGGTTCAGCGCGGCGTCGAGCACGTAGGCGCGCAGGTTCGCCACCGGCCGGCCGATCACGGGTTCCGCCGCGTCCCCCACCTCGGCGACGAGGACGTCGACGGTGCCCTCCGTGGGGCCGTAGAAGTTGAACGCGGCGCCGTCGCGCTCACGCAGACGCCGCCACAGGGCGTCGGTGACGGCGTCGCCGCCGAAGCCGAGCGTCGGCACGGTACCGGCGGGCAGCAGGTCGGCCTCGACGATCTGCTCGAGTTGCGCGGGCGACAGTTCGACGAAGTGCCAGCCCTCGCTGCCGGCGAGTTCGGCGAGCCGGTGCGGGTCCCGCTGGGTGGCCTCGTCGACGATGCGCAGCTCGTGTCCGTCGAGCAGCCACAGGTGCGGGCCCCACGAGGCGTCGAACGCGAACGACCAGGCGTGCCCGACCCGCAGGCGGTCGCGGCCGGCCTCGGCGCGGGCACGGGAGAAGACGCGCTCGCGGTGGCTGTGGAACAGGTTGACGGCGCCGCGGTGCGGGACCTCCACGCCCTTGGGCCGGCCGGTCGAACCGGAGGTGTGGATGACGTAGGCGACGTCGAGCTCGTGCAGCGGGCGGCCGCGTTCCGCGCGGGTCAGCGGCTCGGGGTCGTAGCCGGACAGGTCCAGCCCGTCGAGGTTCACCGGATCGGGTAGGCCTGCGGTGCAGGAGATCTCGGCGATACGTGCGGCGCCGTCGCCGCCGGTGAGCACGACACCGGGTGCGGTCTCGGCGAGCACGTGGGCGAGCCGCTCGGCGGGATGGTCGGGGTCCAGCGGAACGCACGTGGCGCCGGCCTCGAGGACGGCGAACAGCGCAACCAGCGTGTCGGCGCGGCGCGGCAGCGCGACGGCGACGCGCCGCTGTGGGCCGAGCCCGAGGCTCAGGAGGTGACGGGCGAGGCGGCGCGAGCGCGCGGCCAGTTCACCGAAGGTCAGGGCGGTGGCGGCATCGCGCACCGCGGGTGCGTCCGGGTCACGGGCCACCTGCGCGGCCAGCAGGTCCGGCAGCGTGAGGTCCGTCGGCACCGGCAGGTCGTCGCCGCTGCGCTCGACGAGGAGGCGGCGGCGCTCGCCGGCGCCGAGGATCTGCAGCCGGGCCAGCGGCCGGTGCGGATCGGCGAGCGCGACGACCTGGGTGAGGAGCAGTTCGAGACGGCGTGCGTGCCGCGCGAGGTCGTCGGCGGTGTAGGCGTCGGCATCCGCGTCCACCCAGACTTCGAGGCCGCCGGTGTGGTCGAGCGGCCGCACGGTCACCATGAAGTCCTGCAGCGGGCCCCGGGCCACGGAGTGCACCGCGGCGTGCAGGTCCGCGAAGCGCAGCCGGTCGCCGAACGGTTTGACGTTGACGGACGGCCCCACGACGCCCCGGGAGCCCGCGGGCAGGCGCAGGTCGTTCTGGATGTCCTCCCCGCGGTAGCGGTGGTGCGGGCGGCAGTCCGCCACGGCGGCACGCACCTCGGCGACGAGATCGGCGAGGGTGCGGGCGGGTTCGGGACGCAGGCGCAGCGGCACGACGTTGACCGCGGACATCGGCACGGTCGTCGCGGCGCTGCCGAGCCGGTTCATCACCGGGAATCCCACGATCACGTCGCCGCGTCCCGTCGCGGCGCGCAGGAACGCGGCGACGGCGGCGGTGACGACGTCGCCCCAGCTCGCGCCGGTGGCCTTGCCGATCCGCGAGAGCCCTTGCTGCTGTTCGGCGGTCAGGGTCAGGCGCACGCCGCGGCAGCGGACGGCGATGCCGCCGGGACCGTCGGCGAGGGTCACGGCGTCCTCGGCGCCGTCGAGGTAGCCGGCCCAGAAGTCCCGGTCGGCGGCGAAGTCCGCGGACGCACGGTAGGCGGCTTCCTCGGCGACGACGGGGGCGAGTGGGGCGAACCTGGCCGGTGGGACCGGCAGCCCGAGCACGTCGGCGGTGTAGCGCTCGGCGATGCGCCGGGTGAGCAGGCCGAAGCCGTAGGCATCGATCACCAGGTGGTGGATGCACAGGTAGAGGACGGCGTGCCGGTCGCCGAGGCGGAGCACGGCGACGCGCAGGCACGGCTCGCGGGCGGGATCCAGCACGCGCGTGTGGTCGCCGGCCATCCAGCGCCGGGCGGCCGCCTCCGGCTCGGGCTCGCGGCGCAGATCGACGACGGCGGGCTCCGGCGCCTCGTGCGCGCCGGGACGGATGAGGACCGATCCGTCGGCCTCCACGGCGAAGGCCGCGGTGAGCACCTCGGCTTCGGCGACGGCCTCCCGGACCGCCCGCGTCACCGCGGCGACGTCGACGTCGCCGCGGAGTTCGACGCATTCCGCGGTGTTGAAGACGGGGTTTGCGGGGTCGAGCTGCTGGGCGAACCATACGCCGGACTGGGCCCGCGTCAGCGGAAATGCCGAGGTCGACGGGCCGGACGTGGGCACGATCGATCCCCTTTCTACGGTCGAATTCGACTGTGCCGTATCGCATCACGAGAGGTGAAGCCGGTCCGGCGCGAAACGTGACGATACCAAAGGTTAGGCTAACCGTATATGTTCTGCTGGGTCGGGTGCACGGCACCGCGACCGTCCCTGTCACCACTACGAGAGGTC
>NZ_PCZU01000211.1:8251-11385 GCF_002887785.1 Rhodococcus sp. ENV425 | reverse complement strand
TGGGCGGTACGTACCGACTCGGGACGCACCGTCACCGCGCGCACCGTGATCGCCGGCTGCCACGTGCTGACCACGTTCGATCTGCTCGAACGCGGCGGATTCGACCGCGCCCGCCTGAACGCATGGCGGCGCCGGATCCGCGTCGGCCCCGGCATCGGCATGGTGCTGCGCCTGGCGACCGACGCGCTGCCGCGGTACCCCAGCGGTCCCGCCGACGAGTCCGACGCCGTGCGGGGCCTGCAACTGCTCGTCGAGGACCGCGCCCGGCTCCGGCTCGCGCACGGCGCGGCACTGGCGGGGGAACTACCGCCGCGGCCAGCCGTGCTGGCCATGAGTTTCACGGCGATCGATCCGTCGATCGCACCGCCCGGCGAACACCAGGTGACCCTGTGGTCGCAGTGGCACCCGTACCGGCTCTCCGGTGGCCGGCGGTGGCCCGCACTGGCCGAGTCGGAGGCGGATCGGATCGTCGCCGAGATAGAGCGCTTCGCCCCCGGCTTCGCCGGTTCCGTCCGGCACCGGCACATCCAGACCCCGCACGAGATCGAACGCGAACTGGGCCTGATCGGCGGCAACGTCATGCATGTGGAGATGTCGCTGGACCAGATGTTCATGTGGCGGCCGCTGCCGGAGCTGTCCGGGCACCGGGTGCCGGGTGCCGACGGGCTCTATCTGACCGGCGCGTCCACCCATCCCGGGGGCGGGGTCTCCGGCGCGAGCGGGCGCAATGCCGCGCAGCGCGCGCTCGCCGACGCCGGGGGTGGCCCCCTGCGCCGGGTGCTGGGGCGGTGGCGGCGATGAATCGCCTGCCCGCCGTTCTCGCCGGCGGCGCGATCGCCGCGCAGATCGCCTATCCGCTGACCACCGGCCAGGCCCGCGACGTCGTCACCGTCGCGGTGGTCACCCTCCTCGCGGCCGCCGGGCTCGCGCACGCTGCGGCGCGGCGCGGCCTCGCCTGGACCGCCGGGTTCTTCGTGATCACGGCGGGTGTCGGCTTCGCCTCCGAGGTCGTGGGGACCGCCACCGGATACCCGTACGGCTGCTACGCGTACGCCACCGACCGGCTGGGTCCCGCCCTGTTCGACGTGCCCCTCGTGGTGCCGCTCGCCTGGACCGCGGGGATGTACCCGGTCTGGTACGTGGCCTCGCTGCTCGCCCGCGGCGGGATGCCGTGGCCGGGCGGGAACCGCGAGCGGGTGACCCGTATCGCGCTCACCACGGTGGGGATGGTCGGCTGGGACCTGTACCTCGACCCACAGATGGTGTCCGACGGACAGTGGAGCTGGTGCAACGGCGGCGGCCTGCCGGGCATCGAGCAGATCCCACTCACCAATTATCTCGGCTGGGTCCTCGTCGCCACGCTGATGGCGGTGGGGCTGGACCTGCTCGACCGGACCGGCCGGGTACACCCGGGCAACGACACCGTGCCGCTGGTGCTGTTCCTGTGGACGTGGCTCGGGTCTGCGCTCGCCCACGGCGTGCTCCTGAGCGCCCCGGAGCTGCGGTACTCGGCCGTCTACGGCTTCGCGGTCATGAGCGTGCTCGGCGTCCCGCTGCTGTGGTCGCTGCGGCGACGCGCCGGGGCAGGGGCTCGCGTCTGACACGTCCCCGCGCTCCTGGCACGATGGCGCTGTGCGCCTGCCCACCTCGCCCCGCTCCCGCCGACGGACCCTCTCGGCGGCGCTCCTGCTCCTGCTCGTCCCCGTGCTCGCCGGCTGCCTGCGGGTGCAGGCGACGATGGGGGTCTCGGCCGACGACCGCGTCTCCGGCCAGATCGTCGCCGCGACCATTCCCGCCGACGAGAACGACAAGGGACCGCAGCTGGTGGCCCCGGACTCGCTCGCCGACCGGGTCCGCGTGCAGGAGTACGACCAGGACGGGTACGTCGGCAGCCAGGTGTTCTTCAGCGATCTGAGCTTCGGCGACGTCCAACAGCTCGGGTCGATGTCCGACCAGACCTCGGGCACCTTCCAGCTCGCGCTGCAGCGCGCCGGAGACCTGGTGAGCGTCAACGGCAAGGTCGATCTCGAGTCGGTGCCCGTGCAGGGCACCGACGTCCAGATCACGATCGCGTTCCCGGCGCGGGTGGCCACGACCAACGGCACCCGTGAATCCGACTCGATCGTCACGTGGAAGCTGCCGGCCGGTGAGGTGAGCACGTTGCGCGCCGAGGTCCGCTACGCCGACCCGAACACCCGGGGATTCGCCGGCTGGGCGGGTATCGTCGCCGGCGTCACGACAGGCGTCGCCGCGATCATCGGGGTCCTCGCCTGGATGAACCGCAACCCCGCTCCCCCGCGGCAGCGCACACGCGGCGACGCGACGGCGTCCTAGGGCGATGCGGGCGCTGGTCGGGGTCGTCCGCGCCGGGGCGGCCGCCGCGACGCTGGGAGCTGCCGTCGCCGTCGTCAATCGCCTCACCCTGCCCCGGCTCGTCCCGGGTGGTGTGGTCGACGAAGCGGTGACCGTGATCGTTCCGGCCCGCAACGAGGCCCGGCGCCTGCCGGATCTCGTCGCGGATCTGCGGGCCCAGCGGGGTCTGCGCCGGCTACGGGTGGTGATCTTCGACGACGACTCGGCCGACGGCACCGCCGAGGCGGCCCGGCTGGCGGCCGGGGACGATCCCCACGTCACGGTGATCCGCTCGACCGCGCCGCCGCCGCCCGGCTGGACGGGCAAGGCCGCGGCGTGCGCCCGCGCGTACGCGGCCACCGATCCGTCCGGCGTGGTCGTCTTCGTCGACGCGGACGTGCGGTTGGAGCCGGGCGCGGTGGCGGCAGCGGTGACGCTGCTGCGGGACCGGCGGGCCGACCTGCTCACCCCGTGGCCCTTCCAGCGGGCCGGCTCCGCCGCCGAACAGCTCGTGCAGCCGCTGCTGTTCTGGTCCTGGTTCGCGACGCTGCCGGTCGCGGTGTCCCACCGCTCGCGCCGGCCGTCGACCGCGGTCTCGTGCGGCCAGTTCCTGGTGTTCGACGCGCCGGCGTATGCCGCTGTCGGCGGGCACGTCGCGGTCGCGTCCAGTCCCACCGAGGACCTCGACCTCGCCCGGGCACTGCGCCGGGCCGGCCGGCGCACGATGGTGGCTGCGGCCGGCGACGTCGCGTCCTGCCGGATGTACGAGGGCGCTGCGCCGC
>NZ_PCZU01000211.1:1098-8125 GCF_002887785.1 Rhodococcus sp. ENV425 | reverse complement strand
CGCGGACCGGTCCGCGGCTGGGGGGTGGTCGGCACCGCCGCGGCTGTCGTCTCCCGGACCCTGGCCCGTGCGACCGAACGCGGCGGTGAGCCCGGCCCGTCCGACGTGGCGGCCGCACTCACCCACCCGTTCGCGGTGTGCGGGTTCGCGGCGCTGACGATCGACTCGCTCCGCGCGCGCCGCGCCGGCCGGCTCGGCTGGAAGGACAGGCCGCTGCCCTGACCGCTCGATCAGACCGCCGTCGGCACCGCGATGCCCAGGCGGGCCAGCACCTCGCGGGTGGCCCGGGCGAAATTCAGGGTGATGAAGTGCAGGCAGGGCGCACCCTCGGCGATGAGCCGCTCGGCCATCTCGGTGGCGACGTCGATGCCCACCTCGCGCACGGCGGCGCGATCCTCCTCCGGGCCGTTCCCGGCGGCCCGGACGAGGCGCTCCTCGAGGGCGGCCGGCAGCCTCGACCCGGAGAGTTCGAGGCTGCGCCGCGCGGTACGCAGCGACGTGATCGGCATGATCTCCGGAATGATCGGCTTGGCGCCCTGCTCCGGGTCGTAGGCCACGACTCGGTCCCGCAGCCGCAGATAGTCCTCGACGTCGAAGAACATCTGGGTGATCGAGTACTCGGCGCCGGCGCGCAGCTTGTGGACCAGGTACCGCGTGTCGTGCTCGAGGTCCGGGGAGCGGTGGTGCCCCTCGGGGAACGACGCCACCCCGACGTGGAAGTCACCGAGGTCGCGGACCAGCCGAACGAGTTCCTCGGCGTACTCGAGGCCCTCCGGATGCCTGGTCCATTCTCCCAGCGGGTTGCCCGGCGGGTCGCCGCGCAACGCCAGGATGTTGGTGATGCCGCGATCGGCGTATGCGCCGACCATGGCGCGCAGTTCGTCGATGCTGTGCCCGACGGCGGTCAGGTGCGCCACCGGCAGGAGCGTGGTTTCCTGCGCCAGCTGACCGGTGACCCGGACGGTGCGGTCGCGGGTGGAACCGCCCGCTCCGTACGTCATCGACACGAAGGCCGGGCCGAGGCGCTCGAACTCGCGCACGGCGCGCCACAGGCGCGCCTCCGCGTCGGCGTCGCGCGGCGGGGAGAACTCCACCGAGAACGGGATCCGTGCGCCTCGGGGCGCACGGAGTCGGTCCACCACCGACGGCGTACGGGATTCTCCGCCGCCGTCCGGCCCGCTGTCGGAATCGAAAGTCACCCGACCAGCATAGGGGCACGTCGGAGCGGGCCGAACCGGGGCAAGCCCCTCGACCGCCGGATAGGGTGGGCTCGGGTGTGCCCGGCGCCTTTCGGGCTCGATCCGTGGCCGCACCCACCGTCGCCCGACGGGCCCGTCCACACACGACCAGGAGGACGCCCTGTTCACCGGATCCGAACCCGTGCCCGCCGCCTTGTTCCCCGATCTCGTCGAGGGCGCCCTGCGCGACTTCTTCGTCTCCCGGATCGAACTCGTGGAGCCGATCGGCGGCGGCTACCCCGAGGCCGTCACGGCACTCGAATCGTTCGTGCTGCGAGGCGGCAAGCGGGTACGCCCGGCGTTCGCGTGGAACGGCTGGCTCGGGGCCGGCGGCGACCCGTCGGGGCTCGACGCGCCCGCGGTGCTGCGGGTCTGCTCCGCACTCGAACTGGTGCAGGCCTGCGCCCTGGTGCACGACGACATCATCGACGCGTCCACCACCCGGCGCGGCTTCCCGACCGTGCACGTCGAGTTCGCCGACCGGCACCGCGCGTCGGGCTGGCGCGGCCGGCCCGAGCAGTTCGGTGCCGCCGTGGCCATCCTCCTCGGCGATCTCGCTCTGGCCTGGGCCGACGACATGGTCCGGGAGGCGGGACTGGAGCCGGCCGCGACCGCGCGGATCGCACCGGTGTGGTCGGCGATGCGCACGGAGGTCCTCGGCGGGCAGTTCCTCGACATCGCCGGAGAGGTGTCGGCCGACGAGTCCGTCCCCGCGGCGATGCGGGTCAACCGGTACAAGACCGCCGCGTACACGATCGAACGGCCGCTGCACCTCGGCGCGGCCCTCGCCGGGGCCGACGACGCGCTGATCACCGCCTACCGGGAATTCGGCACCGACATCGGGCTCGCCTTCCAGCTTCGCGACGATCTGCTCGGGGTGTTCGGGGATCCGGAGGTCACCGGCAAGCCGTCCGGCGACGACCTGCGCTCGGGCAAGCGAACGGTGCTGTATGCGCTGGCCCTGGAATCCGCCGACGCCCGTGACCCCGGCGCCGCGCGGTTGCTGCGCGAGAGTATCGGCTCGGACCTGTCCGACGCGGACGTGGAGAGGCTGCGGACGGTCATCACCGAGCTCGGGGCCGTGGAGCGGGTGGAACGCCGCATCGCCGCGCTCACCGACACCGCGCTGGCGACCCTCGACGCCTCGGGCGCGACGGACGAAGGCAAAGCCCGCCTGCGGGCGGCGGCGCTCCACGCGACGCGGCGGGCCGCGTGATGCGCACCGTGACCGGCGCGGAGCGGGTCGTCGTCGTCGGGGCCGGACTGGCCGGGCTCTCGACCGCGCTGTACCTGCTCGGTGCGGGCCGCAAGGTGACCGTCCTCGAGCGCGAGGCGACCGTCGGCGGGCGGGTGGGTGTGCACGCCGGGCCCGGATACGAGATCGACAACGGGGCCACGGTGCTCACCATGCCGGAGCTCATCGCGGATGCCCTGGCGGCGGTCGGCGCGGACTTCGAGTCCGTCACCCCGGCGGTGCGGCTGCGACGGCTCGCCCCCGCGTACCACGCCCGGTTCGCCGACGGCACGACCCTGGACGTGCACACCGATCCGGACGCGATGGTCGCCGAGGTCACCCGGGTGTGCGGCGCCGAGGAAGCGCAGCGCTACCTGCGGCTGCGCTCCTGGCTCGCCGAGATCTTCGACGCCGAATTCGACCGGTTCATGGCCGCGAACTTCGACTCCCCCCTCGACCTGGTCGCCTCCCCCGCGGCGGCGCGCGACCTGGCGACGTTGCTCCGCCTGGGCGGGTTCGGCCGGCTCGGGGCGCAGGTGAACCGCCGGATCACCGACCCGCGGCTGCGCCGGGTGTTCACCTTCCAGGCGCTGTACGCGGGCGTCGCGCCCGCGCGGGCCTTGGCGGTATACGGCGCCATCGCCCACATGGACACCTCCCTCGGTGTGTACGCGGTGGAGGGCGGCATGCGGGTGCTGGCCCGCGCCATGGCCGACGCGATCGTCGCCGCCGGCGGCGACCTGCGCCTCGGCACCGAGGTCACGGGCCTCGACTTCGACGGCCGGACGGCCACCGCCGTCCGCACCGCCTCGGGCGAACGCGTCCCGTGCGACGCCGTGGTGCTGAGCCCGGATCTTCCCGTCGTGGACACGCTGCTGCCCCCACGCCGGCGACGACGCGTGCTCGCGTCGCCGTCGGCCGTGGTGCTGCACGGAAGCGTGCCGTCCGCCGTCGCCGCGCAGTGGCCCGCCACGCACCACCACACCATCGACTTCGGTGCGTCGTGGGAGGAGACGTTCGCCGAGATCAGCGCGGGCCGGGGCCGCGGCCGGCTGATGAGCGACCCCTCGCTGCTGATCACCCGGCCGGCGCTGAGCGACCCGGGTCAGAGGTTCCTCCGCGACGGCGTGTCGCACGAGCCGCTGTCGGTGCTCGCGCCCTGCCCCAATCTGGACAGCGCCCCGTACGACTGGTCCGCTCTGGCCGACCCCTACGCGGCAGAGCTCCTCACCGTCCTCGGCCGGCGTGGATACGGCGCCGTCGCCGACGAGTTCCGCATCGACCACATCGACACCCCGGCCACTTGGCAGGCCAGGGGCATGCTTGCGGGCAGCCCGTTCTCCGGGGCACACGTCTTCCGGCAGACCGGACCCTTCCGGCGACGGAACCTGGATCCGCGCCACCCCAACGTCGTGCTCGCGGGATCCGGAACCGTGCCGGGCGTGGGCGTGCCGACGGTCGTGCTGTCGGGCCGGCTCGCCGCCGAGCGGCTCGGCGTCCGCGCCGCGCGGTGAGCGGTGGACCGCCGGTGGACGCGGCTGAACTAAACTGTCACCTCGTTCACCTGTCCGCCCGCGCCGCGCCCGGGCCCCGCACCGTCCACGACTTCCCGGGGGAGGAACTCGCAACCATGTCGTCCCCTGCCCCTTCCGACGCTGCACCACAGCATCCGTCGAAACCGCAGCCTCCGTCGGAATCGCAGCCGCCCGCCTCGCCGCCCGTGCGGAGCAGACCCGGCGACTTCCTGCGAAGCCCGGCCGGCAACGCCGGCGTGCTGGGTGCGCTCGGCGCCGCATTCGTCACGTTCGGTGGCTTCGGTGCGGGCAGCGTCCGGCGGGAGGACCCGCTGCTCGAGGACCTGTACCTGTCCTGGTTGCGGTTCGGGCACGGCCTGCTGCTCTCGACGATCCTGATCTGGGCCGGCGTCCTGTTGATGATCGCCGCCTGGGTGCGGCTGGGCCGGAGCACCCTCGCCGGGCACGTGACGCTGCGCGAGCTGTGGACGGTGCTGCCCATGTGGGTGGCGCCGCTGCTGGTGGCCTCGCCGATGTTCAGCCGCGACGCCTACTCCTATCTCGCCCAGGGGGCGATGCTCCGCGACGGCTTCGACCCCTACCTCGACGGTCCGGTCGTCAACCCGGGCGTCCTGCTGGACAACGTGAGCAACGTGTGGAAGACGACCACCACCCCGTACGGTCCGGTGCATCTGCTGCTCGGTGCCGGCATCACGTCGCTGACGGGGGACGACGTCGTCACCGGCACCTGGTTGCTGCGACTGACGATGCTGCCGGGACTGGTGCTCACCGCGTGGGCGGTGCCGAAGCTGGCGCGCCGGCTCGGCGGCAACCCCCGCATCGCCCTCTGGCTGGCAGTGCTCAACCCGCTGATCCTGATTCATCTCATCGGCGGTGTCCACAACGAGATGCTGATGGTCGGTTTCATGATCGCCGGCATCGTGCTCGTGCTGGAGGGCCGGCACGTCGGCGGCATCGCACTCGTGTCCGTCGGTGCGGCCGTCAAGGCGTCGGCGGGCATCGCCCTGCCGTTCCTGGTGTGGATCTGGATTCTGCACGAACGTGACCGCGCCCGGGCGCAGGGCCGCGAACCGGCCGCTCCGATCGTGCTGTTCGTGAAGACCGCAGGCGCGGGGCTGCTGGTGTTCGCGGCCGTGTTCGGAGCGGCCTCGGCGCTCGCAGGCGTCGGTATCGGCTGGCTGACGGCCCTGTCCGGCTCCTCGAAGATCATCAACTGGCTGTCGCTGCCGACGATCATGGCGCACGCGGTCACGTGGTTCACGCCCTGGCAGCTGGGGTCCATCCTCGACGTCACCCGCATGCTCTGCGCCGTGGCCCTGGGGGTGATCATGGTGGTGACGTGGTGGCGGTTCCGGCACACCGAGCGCGACGCCGTGCTCGGGATCGTGATCACGCTGACCGCGATCACCGTGCTCTCGCCGGCCGCCCTGCCGTGGTACTACTCGTGGCCGCTCGCGGTGGCCGCGGGCTTCGCCCTGTCGACGACCACGTTGGCAGTGCTCGTAGGCCTGTCCAGCTGGCTGATGCTGATCTTCAATCCCGACGGCTCGATCGGCATGTACAACCTTGCCCACGTGATCCTGGCGATCGTCATCTCGGTGATCGCCGCCGTGTCGCTTCGCACCGTCGACCCGCTGCGGCTGCGCGCGCGGCGCGAGCCACCGATCACCGCCGTCTCCCCGGATCCGAGGTGACCGTGACCGAGACCGACGCGGGATTCCGCTACTGCGAGGAGCTGGCGGCCACGCACGGCCGGACGTACTACCTCGCCACCCGCCTCCTGCCCCGCCCGCGACGGTCGGCGGTCCACGCCCTCTACGGGTTCGCCCGCCTCGTCGACGACATCGTCGACGTGACCGCGGTCGACGACCCGGCCGGCGCGGCGCTGCAGGTGACCGCGACGGAGCGCCGGCTGCACGCCGCGCTCGCCGGTGATCCCGGACCGGCGGACGCCACCGGGTTGGTGGTCGGGGCGCTGGCCGAGACGATCCGGCGCTACGACCTGCCGCTGGACTACTTCGAGGCGTTCGTCCGGTCGATGCGCATGGACATTCCCGGCACGCCCGAGTTCCGGGCCCGCTACGACGACATGCCGCAACTGCGGGAGTACATGTACGGCTCCGCGGCGGTCATCGGGCTGCAGTTGCTGCCGGTGTTCGACGTGGCCGACATCGACGCCGCCGCACCCTACGCCGCGGCGCTCGGGGAAGCCTTCCAGCTCACGAACTTCATCCGCGACGTGGGTGAGGACCTCGATCGGGGGCGCACCTACCTGCCGGCCGACACCTGGGCCGCGTTCGGGGTGGACGTCGCACTGCTCGAGCACGGCCGACGCACCGGCGGGAGCCCGGATCCGCGGGTGCGCCGGGCCCTGGCCCACTTCGTGGCGCTGACGCGCGCGGAGTACCGCCGCGCCGAGCCCGGTCTGGCGCTGCTGCCGGACCGGATCCGGCCCGGCATCCGCACCGCCTTCGAGCTGTACGGAGGAATCCTCGACGAGGTCGAGCGCAGCGGGTACCGCGTCCTCGACGTGCGCGCCGTGGTCCCCACGCGGCGCCGTGCGCGGGTCGCGCTGACACAGCTGGCCCGCCTGCGCTGAGCCGCCGGAGTCAGAAACCGAGCGCCTGCGCCCGGCGCATGACCTCCCGCCTCGCGTGGGTGTGCATCGCCGCCGCCGGGGAGCCGCCCGCGAGCGTGTCGTCCTCCCGGAACATCCAGTTCAGGATCTCGTCGTCCCGGAATCCCCCGTCGTGCAGCACCGCGATGAGACCGGGGATGCCCGTGAGGATCCGACCGTCGTCGTCGAAGAACGCCGCCGGCACGGCCAGCACGCCGTCCCGCTTGATCGCCAGCAGCTGGCGGTCGCGCAGCAGCTGGTGGACCCGGGTGATCACCAGGCCGAGCTGCTTCGCCACGTCGACCAGTTGCAGCACGGGTACGGAGCGGTCGAGGACGTCTTCGCTGTAAGGGATAGCACTCACGCCGCTAACGTTATCGGGTTCGCGGCGGCTGCCACGACG
>NZ_PCZU01000211.1:0-1063 GCF_002887785.1 Rhodococcus sp. ENV425 | reverse complement strand
CCGCGCAGTGTCACCGCGGCGAGCCGCGCACGTGTAACCGGGTGGTTCGTGCGCTGGCTACGATCGACAGAGGCGCACCCGACGGCCCGACCCGTCGCACGCCGCACCTACGCAGGAATCGACGGCATGAACACGGGGGTACACCGGGTGAGCTCTGGAGGCGACCGCCTGATCGGCACGGTGCTCGAACGGCGCTACCGCATCGAGGCACCGATCGCCCGTGGCGGCATGTCCACCGTGTACCGCGGCACGGACCTGCGGCTCGACCGTCCGGTAGCCGTGAAGGTCATGGATCCGCAGTTCGCGGCCGATCCTCAGTTCCTTGCGCGGTTCGAGTTCGAGGCGCGGTCGGTGGCCCGGTTGACCCATCCGGGTCTGGTGGCGGTGTACGACCAGGGGCAGGACGGGGACCATGTCTTCCTGGTGATGGAACTCGTCGAGGGCGGCACGCTGCGCGAACTGCTGCGCGAACGGGGCCCGATGCCACCACACGCGGCGGCCGCCGTCGCGGCGCCGGTGCTGGGGGCGCTGGCGGTGGCGCACCGCGCCGGCCTGGTGCACCGCGACGTCAAGCCGGAGAATGTGCTGATCTCCGACGCCGGGGAGGTGAAGATCGCCGACTTCGGGCTCGTGCGCGCGGTCGCCGCGGCGACGACGACGTCGCGCAGCGTCATCCTGGGTACCGCCGCCTATCTGTCGCCGGAGCAGGTGACCACGGGCACCGCCGACGCGCGCAGCGACGTGTACGCGACCGGGATCCTGCTGTTCGAGATGCTCACCGGGCGCACCCCGTTCACCGGCGACACGTCGCTCTCGGTGGCCTATCAGCGGGTCGACAGGGATGTCCCGGACCCCGGTTCCCTCATCGACGGGGTCCCGGAGCAGTTCGACGAACTGGTCCGGCACGCCACCGAGCGGGAGCCGGGTGAGCGGTTCCCGGACGCCGCGGCGATGGCCGCTGCGCTGAGCGAGGTCTGCGACGTCCTGGCGCTGCCCCGCTACCGGGTGCCCGCACCGCGACGGTCCGCGCAGCATCTTTCGGCCGTCGCGGAACCGGCGACGG
>NZ_PCZU01000210.1:0-1252 GCF_002887785.1 Rhodococcus sp. ENV425 | reverse complement strand
AGCGCCGCGCCCCGCACCACCGCGTGCTGCGGCTGCGGCGGCAGCACGCACCGCACGCCCATACCGGCCTTCACTGTCTGCGCGACGAGTTGCGCCGCCGACGGGTCCACCGGCTCCTCGGTGCTGATCACGACGGCGTCGAGGTTGCTGACGAGCCAGCCGAACGCGCCGAGCGCGGCCGACAGCTGCGCGGGTACCGACGGGGCGTCCCCCTCGGGGTAACGGAACGAGCGGCCCGCGGCGACACCGGACCGCACGAGCGTCACCGTCGATCCGCCGGCGTCGAGGTGATAGACGGCGACGAGCCGGCCGCTCTGCTGTGCGACCCGGGACTCGAACCAGGCCGCGACGGCCTCGGCGTCGGAGATCAGGGTGACGTGCCGCAGCCCGACGTAGTCGAGAGCGTTGCGAAGCACCGCCACGGTCGCCGGCGACCATGCGGTGGGATGTGCGGCGGCGACGGTCGCCGGGGCGTCGCCGACCAGGGGTGCGGCGTCGGCGAGCAGGCATTCCATCGCGGTCGCGACGAGGTCCTCCGCGCGGGAGAGGACGCCGTCCTCGGCGCGCACCCCGGCCGGTTCGCCCACTCGGTCGACGAAGCCGGAGAAGGAGCTGCACTCGTCGGCGGCGCCGGGGTCACGGACGCCGAGCGTTGCCGTGCCGTCCGAGTGCAGGTGCAGACGGGTGAGGCGTTCGACCGGCTCGGGGTCGGGACGGATGCCCTCGGCGGAGGTGACGGCCACGGCGGACACGATGGTGCCGACTCTCAGGCCCACGCCTACGGACATGCAGAAATCCCCCCGTTCCCACTGGTTGCCGGTTGCCGAACCTCGGCGCCGTGGCCGAGCGCACGGAGCATCGAGATGAGCTCCGATCGCGAGCCGGCGCCGAGCCGCCGCCGGATGCGCGCGACGTGATGCTCGACAGTCTTCGCGGAAATGTACAGGCGCGACCCTACTTCGCGGTAGGTCAGGCCGGCGACGACGAGGTCGGCGACCTCCGCCTCCCGATCCGACAGGGGGCTCGGCGCCGCCGGCGCGTCGGCCGCGGGCGTGGGCGTGGCGGTGCGCGGCGCGGCCGACGGGTGCCGCACGGCCCGTGCGACCTGGAGCAATGCCGTCGCCGTCGCCGTGTCGTCGACGCGCAGCGCGGCCTCGCCGGCCAACCGCGCCCCGTCCCACGGCAGGCCGATCGCGGCGAGCGATTCCGCGGCCGCCTGCACGCGCGCGGGGTCGGCATCGCCCTGCAGCAC
>NZ_PCZU01000003.1:0-1431 GCF_002887785.1 Rhodococcus sp. ENV425 | reverse complement strand
GGTCAAGTCCCGTGAGGTGGTGTACGACGTCGTCGTGTGATTCCTCGTCGGTGGATCAGGCAGTCAAGGCCGGTGTCACCTCCTCGGTGTCCTCGGTGACACTGTCGGCGGGCTTGTCGGTGCGGGAGCGAGCCAGCACGTCGAGGCCGAGGTAGCGGCGGCCTTCGATCCACTCGTCGTGCTGCTCGGCCAGCACCGCCCCGACGAGTCGGATCAGCGCGGTACGATCCGGGAAGATCCCCACCACATCGGTCCGGCGGCGGATCTCCTTGTTGAGGCGCTCCTGCGGATTGTTGCTCCAGATCTGTTTCCAGATCTGCTTCGGGAACGCGGTGAACGCCAACAGATCCGACCGGACGGCGTCGAGGTGATCGGCCACCTTCGGCAGCTTCTCGGTGAGTGCAACGATGATCCGATCATATTGTGCGTGAACGGAATCCGCGTCGGGTTGGTCGTACACGGAGTGCAGCAGTGTCTTCACCCAGGGCCACGACGACTTCGGGGTGACGGCCATGAGGTTCGTCGCGTAGTGGGTGCGGCACCGCTGCCAGGAGGCGCCGGGCAGGGTGGCGCCGATCGCCGCGACGAGGCCGGCGTGGGCATCGGAGGTCACCAGTCTCACCCCGGACAGGCCGCGGGCGACCAACCCGCGGAAGAAGGTCAGCCAGCCGGCGCCGTCCTCGGCGGAGGTGACGTCCAGCCCCAGGATCTCGCGGTAGCCGTCGGCGTTGACCCCGACCGCGACCAGGGCGTGCACGTTGACCACCCGGCCGTTCTCGCGGACCTTGAGGACCAGGGCGTCGGCGGCGACGAAGGTGTACGGCCCCTGATCGAGGGGTCGGTTCCGGAAGGCCTCGACCTGGGCGTCGAGATCCTTCGCCATCACGCTGACCTGGGACTTCGACAACGAAGTGATCCCGAGGGTATCGACGAGTTTTTCCATCCGGCGGGTCGAGACGCCGAGCAGGTAGCAGGTCGCAACAACCGAGGTCAGGGCACGTTCGGCCCGCTTGCGCCGCTCGAGCAGCCAGTCCGGGAAGTACGAACCTTGCCGCAGCTTGGGGATGGCCACGTCGAGGGTGCCGACGCGGGTATCGAAGTCCCGATGCCGGTAGCCGTTGCGGCTGTTGGTGCGTTCGTCGGAGCGTTGGCCGTAGCCCGCGCCGCACAGGGCGTCGGCCTCGGCGCCCATCAGGGCGTGGACGAACATCGTCAGCAGCTCGCGCAGCAGGTCGGGGCTGGCGCCGGTGAGTCGGTCTTCGACAAGCTGGCGGAGGTCGATATCGTGGGCAGTGGTCATCGCGTGCTCTTTCGTCGAGTCGAGTTGGTAGCTCTCTCGAAGAATCACGCGATGACCGTCTTTCGTCCGGTTACGACACGCCGGTCATCGGGATCCGATCCGGCTCGTACACCATCCTGATGGACGCAACC
>NZ_PCZU01000028.1:4841-18072 GCF_002887785.1 Rhodococcus sp. ENV425 | reverse complement strand
CCGCGGAAGCCATGGCGACCACCGACCACGGGCCCATCCTGCCCACCCTGACCGTCCCCACCCTGGTCCTCGTCGGCGAACACGACGTCGTCACCGGCGTCGCCGAATCGCAGCTCCTGGCGGACGCGATCCCCGGGGCGCGGCTCGTCGTCGTCGCCGATGCGGGTCACGCGGCGATCCAGGAGCAGCCCCGCACGGTCGCCTGCGAACTCGTCCGATTCTGGGAAGGAGCCGCGTGATGAGCGGAACCGTCGTGGTGACCGGGGCCGGCCGCGGCCTCGGCTACTGCATCGCCGAGCGGTTGTGTGCCGACGGACGCCGGGTGGTGATCGCCGAGCGCAACGCGGACACCGCCGACGGCGCCGCCCGTGCCCTGCGCGAACGCGGCGGCGACGCGATCGCGGTGGTCACGGACATCGCGGATGCCGGCTCCGTGCGCGCTCTCGCGTCGCGACTGGCGGACGAGGGGCCGCTGACGGGCCTGGTCAACAACGCGGCCATCGCCGACGGCGTCGGCGGGGACGCGTTCTGGGAACTGTCCGAGAGCGAATTCGACCGCATCACCTCGGTCAACGTGCGCGGCACCTGGATGGTGACCAAGCACCTGTGGCCGCTGCTCGCCGCCAACCGGGGCGCGATCGTGAACATGGCGTCCGACGTGGCCTTCTACGGATCGCCCCGGCTGATCCACTACGTCGCCTCCAAGGGCGCCGTCGTCGCGATGACCCGTTCGATGGCCCGGGACGCCGGCCCGCACGGGGTGCGGGTCAACGCCGTGGCCCCCGGGCTCGTCCGGGTCGAGGCCACCGAATCCGTTCCCGCCGCCCGCTATGCCACCTACGCGCAGGGCCGCGCCCTCCCGCGTGACCAGACCCCCGAGGACGTCGCCGGGGTCGTCCGGTTCCTCCTGTCGGAGGACGCCGCCTTCGTCACCGGCCAGACCGTCGTCGTCGACGGCGGATTCGTCCTGAACTGACCTGCTCGCCCGGCGAGCACCCGAACCCCACGGAGATCCCATGGACCTGCACCTCACCGGACGCACGGTGATCGTCACCGGCGCGAGTTCCGGTGTCGGCCTCGCCACCGCCCGGATGCTCGCCGCCGAAGGCGCCCGAGTGGCACTGTGCGCGCGGGACCTCGACCGCCTGCGCGCCGCCGCCGGCACGTTGGCGGCCGACCCGGCCGATGTCCTCACCGTCGCGTGCGACGTCACCGACCGGAACTCCGTGCAGGCCTTCGCCGATGCGGTCGTCGACCGGTTCGGGGGGATCGACGGGGTGGTGTGCAACGCCGGGCGCTCGCTGATGTCGACGCTCACCGACACCACCGACGAGCAGATCCGGGACGAGTTCGAACTCAAGATCTTCGGCGCGCTGCATCTGATCCGCGCGGCACGGCCGGCGCTCGCGAAGTCCGATGCGGCCTCCGTGGTGATCGTCAACGCGATCCTCGCGCGGCAACCCGAGTTGCGGCTCGCCGTCACCTCGGCGGCCCGTGCCGGACTGCTCAACCTGGCGCAGTCCCTGTCCGGGGAACTCGCACCCGACGGCATCCGCGTCAACTCCGTGCTGCTCGGCCTCGTCGACACCGGTCAGTGGCAGCGCCGCCACGCCGAATCCGGCGACGGCCGCGCCTTCGACGAGTGGAGCGCCGAGATCGCCGCCGACCGCGGGATCGGACTGGGCCGCTTCGGAATCGCGGACGAGGTCGCCTTCCCCGTCACCACCCTGCTCTCACCCCGCAACAGCTACGTGACCGGCGCGACCGTCGACGTCGGCGGCGGTGTCGGGCGCTACGTCTGACCCGCCAGTGGTCATCTGCATCGGAGGAAACATGGACACCCCCTCATCCGCGCCGGGTCGGCGCGCCACCGGCGGCGACGTCCTCGTGTCGGTCATGCGCCGGCACGGCATCGACACCGCGTTCGGCGTCGTCAGCATCCACAACCTTCCCCTCGTCGAGGCCGTCGCCCGCGACCTGAACTTCGTCGAGGTGCGGCACGAGGCCGCCGCGGTCAACGCCGCGGACGGGTACGCCCGCGCCTCGGGCCGCATCGGCGTGGCGCTGACGAGCACCGGCACCGGCGCCGGCAACGCCGCCGGATCGATGATCGAGGCCCTCACCGCCGGCAGCCGCGTCCTGCACGTGACCGGCCAGATCGAAAGCGAATACCTCACGCCCGAACCGGCCGCGTCGAGCCGCGGCGTGATCCACGAATTTCCCCGGCAACGGCAGATGCTCGACGCCGTCTCCCGGTACGCGGCGACGATCACCGACGCCAAGGACGCCGAGGCGGAACTCGAGGCCGCGATCGCCCGCATCCTGTCGGCACCGCAGGGACCCGCCAGCGTCGAATGGCCCACCGACCTGCAGTATCTGGCGTCGCCGGACGAACAGCGAGCGGCGGAGGCCCGGATCGCACAGCCACCGGCCCCCAATGCTGCTGCGCTGGACCGCGCCGCCGCGGTGCTCGCCTCCGCCGAGCGGCCCCTGCTGTGGCTCGGTGGGGGCGCCGCCGGCGCCGGCGACGAACTGCGCGCCCTCGCCCACCGGCTCGGGGCGGGGATTCTCACCAGCAACTCCGGACGGGGCATCGTGTCCGAGGACGACGACCTCGTCGTCGGGAACTTCGCGGCGTCCCCCGAGGTCGCCGGGCTCCTCGCCGACGCCGACGTCCTGCTCGCCGTCGGAACCCACTTCCGGTCCAACGAGACCAAGAGCTACCACCTCGCGCTGCCTGCGACGCAGGTGCAGATCGACATCGATCCCGCCGCGATCGGCCGGGTGTATCCGGCCACGGTCGGAATCGTCGCCGACGCCCGCACGGCACTGCGCGGCATCCTCGACGCGCTCGACGGCACCGTCCGGCGCGACGAGTGGGCGGCCCGGGTTCAGGCGGCGCGGAAGCGCAGCCGGGCCGCGCTCACCGCATACATCGGCGGCTACGCCGAGATCTGCGAGGGCATGCGCCGCGTGCTGCCCCGCCGGTCGGTGGTCGCCCGCGACGTGACGATCCCGTCCAGCCAGTGGGGCAACCGCCTGCTGCCGTTCTACGAGCGCGAGACCAACATCTTCCCGCTCGGCGGCGGCATCGGGCAGGGCCTCGCCATGGGGCTCGGCGCGGCCCATGCCCGCCGGGACGTTCCGACGGTCGTGATGGCCGGGGACGGGGGTCTGGCCGTGCACCTCGGCGAGCTCGCCTCGCTCGCCGGGTCCGACGCCTGGTGCGTCGTGCTGGTGTTCAACGACGGCGGCTACGGCGTTCTCCGGAACATGCAGGAGGCCAACGGTTTTAGTCGGTCCGGGGTGGACCTGCACACGCCGCGGTTCGATCTGCTCGCCGCCTCGATGGGCATGCCGTACACCCTCGTGCAGCGGTCCGGCGTCTTCGAGTCCGCGTTGGGGGAGGCGATCGCGACGCGCCGGCCCGCGCTGGTCGAGGTCGACGTGACCGCCCTCGACCCGCAGCCCGGACCGTTCGTGCCACCGGTGCACGTGCCGACGGGAGGTGCCCGATGACCCCGCTGATTCGCGCCGAGGCGGCCTGGTGGACCGACGGGCAGGCCGCCGCCGCGCTGCGCGACGGCCGCGCGGTGCACCTGTACGCCGCGGGCGCCGACGCCGAACCCGCCCTGCGCGCGGCCGATCGTCACGGCGCCCTGCTGCGCAGCCTGATCCTGGCCGATCCCGTGTGCGACGTCGACGCCGTCGCCGGCCTCCTGGGCCGGATCACCGTCCCCACGCTGGTGGTGGCCTCCGCTCTCGGCGACGACACCGATCTGTCCGTACCGCAGCGGCTCGCGGGTGAGATCGACAACGGAGTCTTCGTCGTCGTCGACGGATGTCCGGCGCCCGTCCACCTCACCCGGCCCGAGTCCTTCACGGAATGGGCGAGCGCCTTCGCCGCCATCGCCGAGGGACTCGCCGCCCGCTACCGGTCCGGGCTCGCCGCCCCCACCCCCCACATCGAAGGAGTTCTCGCGTGAACCGCACTGCGACGGCACGATTCACAGAACCGTACCTGGAACCACGACAGACCCATCCCGATCCGCTGACCCCCTACGAGGACAAGCTCGCCGGGTCGCTTATGGAGATCTTCGGGACCGGCACCCACGACCTGCCCGGTGTCGTCGAGGGACTCAACGGCCTGGGCCTGCACGGCCCCGACGGCCGGCCCTGGACCGAGGACACCTTCCGCGCCGAAATGCGACGACTGGGGAGATGACATGACCACCTTCGAGACTGCACAGACCACCACCAGCGGCGCCCCGCGCCCGGCCGGACCGCGGTTCGCCGTCGGCACCCGCCGGCCGATGGACGCCGACGAGATCGCGGCGACCGGCCTGCGCGACCGCTGGTACCCGATCCTTCCGTCGCGCATGGTCGAACCGGGCGCGATGGTCAAGGTCACCCGCCTCGGCGTGGACTGGCTGCTGTTCCGCGACGCCCGGGGCGCGGTCCACATGCTCGAGGACCGGTGCCCGCACCGCAGCGCCCCGCTGTCGGTGGGGCAGCACCTCGGTGACCGCGTCGCCTGCCTGTACCACGGCGTGCAGGTCGACGGAACCGGCACCGTCGTCTCCGTGCCCGGCATGCCCGGGTGCGCGCTCGAGGGCAAACGCGCGACCGCCTCGCTGTCGGTGGTCGAGGCCGCCGACACGATCTTCGCGTTCGTGCCCCTGACCCACGACTCCGTGCCGACGCCGTTCGTCCTGCCGGACCGGCTCGCGGACGAGGAGGTGTCGTGGTTCCCCAACTATGCGGAGTGGGCCGGGCCGTGGCGCTTCTACATGGACAACGTGCTCGACCCGATGCACGGGGCCTTCCTGCACCGCAACTCGCACTCGATGTTCGGCGGCGACACCTCGGCGCGGTTCCGGATCCGCGAGACCGACCGCGGGTTCTTCTTCGAGAAGACCGACCAGCGCGGCGTGAACTTCGACTGGGTCGAGTTCGTGCGCGGATCCATGGACTACGTGGACCTCGAGATCCCCTACGCCCCCAATGCCGGTCCCGGCGGCGTGTTCGGCATCGTCGGCATGTGCACCCCGATCGACCGGGACCACTCCGCCATCTTCCACTGGCGCACCAGGCGGGTGTCGGGCTGGGAACGGGAGGCGTGGCGCTTCCTGTACCGGACCCGGCTCGAGGAACGGCACTGGGAGGTGCTCGAACAGGACCGCGCCGTCCTGGAGGCGCTGGCCGCGGATGCCGACGTCGAGGAACACCTCTACCAGCACGACCTCGGTGTCTCCCGGATCCGCCGGATCTACCGGGCCGACGCGAAGCAGCAGGCGGCGGTGCTCGCGGGAGTGCCGGCGTGAGCGGCGGGACCATGATGCTCACCGTGGTCCTGCGGCACGATCAGAGCCGGAACCTCGAACAGTTGCAGGGCCGGCTCGACGACGCGGACTGGTGGCACGGGTTCCCGCCCGAGGGGTGCGAGGTCGTCTCGTGGGTGGTCGCGATGGGGATCGGGCAGATCGTGACCCTGCGGCTGCCCGCCGATCGGCTGGCCGCCGTCAACGTCGAACTCGAGCGCCGCGCGTGGGGCGTGTTCCGCACCGAGTGCTACCCGACCTACGACTTCGTGCCGGTGCGGGAGCGGCTGACCTGCGAATCCGACGAACGTCGCGGCGCGGTGCTCCGATGACCCGGGTGGGACACCCGGCCGTCCCGGAGCCGCCGCGGCCGGACATGTTCAGCAACGCCCGCGTCGTCGGCCGGCACTTCTTCGTCTCCGGCATGCACGCCGGCACCCCCGACGGTCCCGTCGGCGGTGCCGACGTCTACCGCCAGGCGCGGGAGGCGTTCCGACGCACCCGCGCGCTGGTGGAAGCCTGCGGCGCGCAGGTCGACGACATCCTCGCGCTGCGCATCTACGTCACGGACATCGGAGCCAAGGCCGCCGTCGGGCGGGCCCGCGCCGAGATGTTCCGCGGCGATTTCCCGTGCTCGACCCTGGTCGCGGTGTCGGCCCTGGTCGAGGACGGCCTCAGCGTCGAGGTCGAAGCACAGGGAATCATCTCGGCGGCCGCGACGGCGGACGCGTAACCTTCTGATTCGACGCCCCTGGCAGGGCATCGACCGACCCGAGGACGCCACCATGCGCGGACCCAACACCACATCGTCCACTTCCCGAACCGACGAGGCAGCGCCGAACTGGCCCGTCCTCGTCCTGACCTTCGTCGCCGTCGTCCTCGACGGTTACGACACGATCGCCCTGGGCCTGTCGGTCCCGGCGCTCGCGAAGGACTGGGACGTCGCCTCGTCCCACTTCACCCCCGCACTGTCCCTGACCAGCGTCGGCGTGGCACTCGGTTACCTCGCCTGCGGCCGGATCGTCGCACGGTTCGGCGCCCGGCGCGTCGTGCTGGCCGCGGTGGTGGTGTTCACCGTCGGCTCGCTGCTGACCGCGTTCGCGTCGACGATCACCGAACTCACCGCCCTGCGCGTGCTGACCGGCCTCGGCCTCGGTGCGGTCCTGCCGGCGGCCGTCTCCCACGCGACGGCCCTCAATCCCGCCCGGCTGCGGCAGTCGATCGCCGTGTTCGTCACCATGGGCATCTCCCTCGGTGCGCTGATCGCCGGGGTGCTGGGCACGCGCCTGATCGGCGCGTTCGGCTGGGAATCGGTGTTCCTCGTCGGCGCCGCGGCCTCGGCCGTCCTGTTGCCGCTGCTGTGGATCGGCCTCCCCGACGGACGCGCCGCCGCCGGCGAGCCCGCGCCGGCGGTGCGCGAGGCGTCCGTCGCGCGCCTGTTCGACCCGGGGCTGCGGAGCCGCACGCTGCTGCTGTGGGGCTTCTCGTTCCTGATGTTCACCGTGTACTACGTCTTCTCGTCGTGGTTGCCGACGCTGCTGACGAGCTACGGGTTCTCGGCGGGGCTGGCACCGTTGGGCTCGGCCGCGCTCGGGGTCGGCAGCATCGTCGGTGCGGCGGTCCTCATGATCGGTGCGCTGCGGTTCCGGATGTCGTCGGTGCTCCTGGTCACCACGTCGCTGGCGATCGTCTTCCTCGTCGTGTCCGCGTTCCTCGGTCCCGACAAGGTGCTCTTGCTGATCGTGTTCGGCGGCGTGGGTCTCGGCATCCAGGCCGGCATGATCGGTCAGACCGCGCTGTCGGTGTCGATGTACCCGCAGGGGACTGCGACGACCGCGGTCGGCTGGTCCGCGTCCATGGGACGGCTCGGCTCGGTCGTCGGCCCGGTGGTGGGCGGCGCGCTCATCGGCCTCGGCGTCCCGACCGGCACCATCGTGCTGGTGGCGTGCGTTCCGGTCCTGGCCGCCCTGGTCCTCATCGCGGTGCTCGGCTGGATCACCGCTCCGAAGACCCTCTCGAAGTCGGCACCGGCGGCCGTGCCCGCAGGCCGCTGACGCGGCCGGTGTGTCCTTCGGGCTGCTGGAACAGCCCGAAGGACACACGGGCGTTTACGCCCTCTCGAACACCGCGGCCAGGCCCTGGCCGCCGCCGATGCACATCGTCTCGAGGCCGTAGCGGCCCTCGCGGCGGTCGAGCTCGCGCAGCAGGGTGGCGAGGATGCGGCCGCCGGTCGCGCCGACGGGGTGGCCGAGCGAGATGCCCGACCCGTGGGGGTTCAGGCGCGCATCGTCGGGCTCGAGGCCCCAGCTGCGGGTCACGGCGAGGGTCTGCGCGGCGAACGCCTCGTTGAGCTCGATCACGTCCATGTCCGCCAGGCTCAGGCCGAGGCGGCCGAGGGCCTTCTCCGTGGCCGGGACCGGGCCGATGCCCATGGTGCGCGGCGGCACCCCGGCCACCGCCCAGCTCGCCAGCCGGGCCAGCGGGCGCAGGCCCAGCTGCTCGGCCTTCTCGGCGGTGGTGACGATCGCCAGCGCGGCACCGTCGTTCTGACCGCTGGCGTTGCCGGCGGTGACGGTCGACTCCGGGTCGATCCTGCCGCGGATCGGGCGCAGCTTGGCGAGGGATTCGACGCTGGTGTCGGCGCGCGGATGCTCGTCGGTGTCGACGACGAGCGGATCACCCTTGCGCTGGGGCACGGCCACTGGGACGATCTCCTGCGCGAACACGCCGTCCTTCTGCGCGGCCACGGCGCGCTGGTGCGACTGGACCGCCAGGGCGTCCTGGTCGGCGCGGCTGATGGCGAACTCGGCGCGCAGGTTCTCGGCCGTTTCGATCATGCCGCCCGGCACGGGGAAGTCGCGGCCGCCGGCGGTGACCCGGGCGCGGGCCAGACGATCGGACAGGGCCACGGCCTCACCCTTGACACCCCAGCGCATGCCGGTGGCGTAGAACTCGGCCTGGCTCATGGACTCGGCACCACCCGCGAGGATCAGGTCGCTGCCGCCGGACTGGACCTGCATGACGGCCTGCAGGACGGCCTGCAGCCCCGAGCCGCAGCGCCGGTCGACCTGCTGGCCCGGAACCTCCACGCCGAGACCGGCGTTGAGGGCGGCGACGCGGCCGAGGGCGGGAGCTTCCCCGTTGGGCGAGGCCTGGCCGAGGATCACGTCGTCGACGTCGGAGCCGGAGATACCGGTGCGGGCGACGAGCTCGCGAATCACGGTGGCGGCGAGGTCTTCCGGTGCGACGTCCTTCAGGACGCCACCGAAGCGGCCGACGGGGGTACGGAGGGGTTCGCAGATCACTACGTCGCGCATGGCAGTTTCCTTGTCGATATTCGGGGTCAGTGCTTCTGGGTCCGGGCGAGATCGGCCGAGATCGCCGCTGCCGTCTCGATCACGGCGGGCACGAGTTCGCTCCGCACGGCGTCGAGGCTGTAGCGGGCGGCCTGGGTGGAGATGTTCACGGCGGCGACGACGCCGCCGGAGGCGTCGCGGATGGGCGCGGCCAGCGAGCGGAGCCCTTCCTCGAGTTCCTGGTCGACGATGCAGTAGCCGTCGCGCCGGATCCGGTCGAGCTCGGCGCGCAACCCGTCGGCCGTGATCAGGGTGCGGGAGGTGAGCGGCTCGAGCGTCGCGGTGGCGAGGTAGGCGTCGAGTTCGGCGGGGGAGAGCCCGGCGAGCAGGACGCGCCCCATCGAGGTGGCGTGCGCGGGAAAGCGGGTGCCGATGGTGATGGAGACGGTCATGATGCGGCTGACCGGAACCCGCGCGACGTAGACGACGTCGCCACCGTCGAGCACCGACACCGACGTCGACTCGTGGACGTTCTTCGCCAGCGCCTCGAGGTGCGGGCGTGCCACCTCCGGCAGCGTCAGGCTCGACAGATAGCTGTAGCCGAGCTCGAGCACGCGCGGGGTCAGCCAGAACTGGGAGCCGTCCGTACGTACGTATCCGAGCTCGACCAGCGTGAGCAGGAACCGTCGCGCGGTGGCCCGGGTCAGGTCGGTGGCCCTGGCCACCTCGCTGAGGGTGCGCCGGGGGTGCTCGGCGTCGAACGCCTTGATGACGGACAGTCCGCGCGCGAGCGACTGCACGTAGTCCGGCGACGCTGCGGTCGCCGCGATCGGGTCGCCGTCGGTGATCGTCATGGTGTGGTGCTCCCCTCGCCGTCTGCGAGCGCCTGCCTGCCGAGCGCGAACGCCCGGTTGCTGTTCGGCACTCCCGCGTAGATCGCGGTGTGCAGGAATACTTCCACGAGCTCGTCGGGGTCGAGACCGGCGCGCAGGGCCGCCCGGATGTGCATGTCGAGTTCGTGCTCGTTGCCGACGGCGGTGAGGATCGCCAGTGTCAGCAGCCGGCGGGTGTGATGGTCCAGTCCGGGCCGGGACCAGACGTCGCCCCACGCGGTGCGGGTGATGAAGTCCTGGAACGGCTCGGTGAACGCGGTGGCCGCCGACATCGCCCGGTCGACGTGCGCGTCGCCGAGCACCGAGCGCCGGACCCGCATGCCCTGTTCGAAGGCAGCGGTGCGCTGCGCCCCGGCCGGGATGGCGCGGGCGATGTGCTCGCGGATCAGGGCGGTGATCCGGCCCGCCTGTTCGACGTTGGCCAGGTGCGCGCCCGGGTCGACGACGTGGAAGGCGGCGCCGGCGATGCCGTCGGCGATCTGCTCCATGACGGCCGGCGGGGTGGCCGGATCCTGCTCGCCGGCGACGACGAGGGTCGGCGCGACGATGCGGGCGAGGTCGGGGCGCCCGTCCCACGTGGCCAGCGCCTCACAGCACGCGGCGTAGCCCTCGTCGCTGGTGCCCGCCACCATCTCGACGTGCCGTGCGACCAGGACGGGGTCGCGTTCGGCGAGGCCCGGGGTGAACCAGCGGCCGACGATGGACTCGGCGATGGACGCCAGCCCGCCGGCGCGGACCGTGGCGGCGCGGTCGAGCCACGGCTGGGCCGGGGCGAAGGCGGCGGACGTGCACAGCAGGGTCAGGGTGCGGACGCGTTCGGGGTGGTGCGCGGCGAGCCACTGGCCGACGGCGCCGCCGAGCGACAGGCCCACGAAGTGCACCGAGCCGAGGCCGAGCGAGTCGAGCAGCGCGACGACGTCACCGCCGAGATCGGCCATCGTGTAGGGACCGGCGACGACGGGGGACTTGCCGTGCCCGCGGTGGTCGACGGCGACGACGTTGGCGATCGGGGACAGCGCGGTGATCTGCGGCGCCCACATCGACAGGTCGGAGCCGAGCGACCCGAGCAGCACCACCGGGGGAGCGGTGGGGTCGCCGTGCTGTTCGTAGTTGAGCGTGACGGTCATGCCTGTCCTCCAAGGGGCCGGTCGGCGGTGGTGTCGTGGTGGGCCAGGGCACGGTCGACGAGGTCGCCGGCGTGGCCGAGGTAGCGGGTGGGGTCGAGCAGGGCGCGGACCCGGTCGGCGCCGAGGTGCTCGACGATGCCGGGATCGCGGTCGAGCGGAGTGCCGGTGCGGGCCGCCGCGGTGACGATCTCGCGCGCCGAGCCGGTGTGCTCGGACAGCGCCGCGGCGACCTTCTCCGCGAGGATCGCCCCGCCGGTGAGTTCGAGGTTGCGGGTCAACGCGTCGGCGTGGACGTGCAGCCCGGTCAGGCTGACCGAAAGCTGATGGGCCGCACCGCCGGTCAACCGGAGCAGGTCGGTGAGCGTCTCCCACTCGGCATGCCAGGCGCCCGCGGCGCGGGCGAACTCGTGGTCCGTCGACGCGAGGGCGGTCGCGACGAGGCCGGGCACGCGCCGCGCGGCCGCCCGGGCGGTGATCGCCGCGACCGGATTGCGCTTGTGCGGCATCGCCGACGATCCGCCCGGCGCGTCCTCGCTGACCTCGCCGAGTTCGGTTGCGGCCATGAGGACGACGTCGGTGGCGGGCTTGGCGACCGCGCCCGCGGCGACCCCCAGGGCGACCGCGAGCCCGGTCACGGGGGTACGCGCGGTGTGCCACGGCACGAGGGGCCTGGCCAGCCCGAGCAGGTCCGCCAGGGTGTCCGCGAACGCGAGGCCGTCCGGGTGCACTGCGGCGAGAGTGCCTGCTGCGCCGCCGTATTGGGCGGGCAGCGAGACGAGGGCGCGGTCGAGCGAGGCGGTGGCGTCGTCGAGCGCGACGAGCCACGTCGCGGCGAGGGCCCCGAACGTGGTGGGCAGCGCCTGCTGCCCGAGGGTGCGCGCGACCATCGGGGTGTCACGGTGCCGGCGGGCCAGGCGTGCCGTCGCCTCGGCGGCGCCGCGCAGCTCGGCGACGACGAGCCGGCCGGCCTTGTGCGCCAGCAACATCAGCGCGGTGTCGAGTACGTCCTGGCTCGTGGCCCCGACGTGCACCGCGGCGGCAGGGGCCTGCGAGCGCTCCCGCAGGATCTTCACCAGGGGGATCACCGGATTGCCCCCGGCCGCGGAGAGCCGGCCCAGTTCGGCCGGGTCCAGTTCGCGGGTGAGTTCCCCGGCCGCCGCGGCGACGGCCGTGACGTCGGCGGCGGTGGCGCGACCGTGCTTCTCGGCGGCGCGCGTGATCGCCACCTCGACGTCGAGCAGGGCGGCGATCCACGCCCGGTCGGACAGCAGCGGTGCGAGGTCGCCGGCCCCGAACACAGGGTCGAAGAGGGCACCGCGGGTATTGTCGGACTGCGCCGGCACGGTCAAGGCACGCTCCCGTCTAGATCGCGAAGAACGGCGTCTCCACACCGTTCGGATCGAGGTCCTGAACGTACACGGTCCAGGCGTAGCCGTCGTCGGACTTGTCGGCGATCAGCTTGTGCCGCTGCGACTCCGGCAGTGCGGTGAGCACCGGGTCGGAGGCGTGCGCGGCGAGGTCCTCCGGGAAGTACATGCGGGTGCAGAGGCGGTCGAGCATGCCGCGCGCGAAGATCCCGACGTTCAGGTGCGGCGCCTCGTCGGCCTCGGTGTCGGACTCGTGGGCGCCGGGCTTGACCGTGTGGATCGCGGCGGTGCCGGTGCCGTCGGCGGCGCTGCGGGCGAAGCCACGGAAGCCCTCGGCGCCGAACCGGCCCTCGGCGTCGGCCTGCCAGGTCTCGACCATGGCGTCGGCGATCGGCTCGCGGTTCCCGTCGATCACGGTGATGCGCACGGTGATCCGGCCGGGGGTGTCGGCAGGGACGACGTCCGCGCCGTCGTCCCACTCGAGGCCGATCTTCCAGTACGGACCGACGGTCTGCGACGGTGTGGGACCGAAGGCGGCGGTGCTCTGGTCGCCCGGGGTGACGGGGTAACGAGGAGCGAACTCACTCATCGTCGTCCTCCTCGTTCTCGAAGGGGGTGGCCTCGCGTCCGCGCAGGACGATGTCGAAGCGGAAGCCGAGGGCCCAGTTGTCGACGGTGGCGTCGTAGTCGAAGACGCTGACCATCCGGTGCCGCGCCTCGGCGGGCACCGCGTTGTAGATGGGGTCCTGGAAGAACATCGGGTCGTCGGGGAAGTACATCTGGGTGACGAGCCGCTGCGTGAACGCCGTGCCGAACAACGAGAAGTGGATGTGGGCGGGACGCCAGGCGTTGTGGTGGTTGCGCCACGGGTAGGCCCCGGGCTTGACGGTGGTGAACCGGTATCGGCCCGCCGCGTCGGTGACGCAGCGGCCGACGCCGTTGAAGAACGGGTCCAGCGGGGCGGGCCAGTTGTCGTCGACGTGCCGGTAGCGGCCGGCGGCGTTGGCCTGCCACACCTCGAGCAGCGCGTGGGGCACGGGCTTGCCGTCGCCGTCGAGGACGCGGCCGTGCACGATGATGCGCTGGCCGGCGGCCTCGCCGCCGTTGGCGATGCTCAGGTCGGCGTCCCCCTCCTGCACGCGGTCCTCGCCGAAGACCGGCCCGGTGAGCTCGCCGAGCCGCTGTGGGACGAGCGTGAGCGGCTGCGCCGGGCGGCGCAGCGCGGTG
>NZ_PCZU01000028.1:0-4813 GCF_002887785.1 Rhodococcus sp. ENV425 | reverse complement strand
GTCGGGGAAGTCGAGCGGCGGGTGCACGCCGTCGGGGCGGGCGAAGCGGGGCGGCAGGTGAAGCATGGGACCTCGGTGTTCGATGCGTGTTCGCGATATGGACGGAAGGACGCTATGCGTACGAGGCTAGTGGGTCGTCCTGGCCGAATCAATATTCCAAAATGAAACAGTCTCGAAATGGTTCGTATCACGGACGGGGGTTCACATTACGCACAACTGCCGCTATCGTAGAGGCATGGACAAAGTCGTTGCCACCGCCGCCGAGGCCGTAGCCGACATCCCGAACGGCGTCACCATCGCCGTGGGCGGATTCGGTCTGGTCGGCGTTCCGGAAATCCTGATCAACGCGCTGCTCGAGCAGGGCGCCACCGACCTCGAGACGGTCAGCAACAACTGCGGCACCGACGGCTTCGGCCTCGGGGTGCTGCTGGAGAAGGGCCGCATCCGCCGCACCATCTCCTCCTACGTCGGCTCCAACAAGGAGTTCGCGCGGCAGTACCTCTCCGGTGAGCTCGAGGTGGAGCTGACCCCGCAGGGCACCCTCGCGGAGCGGCTGCGCGCCGGCGGCGCCGGCATCCCCGCGTTCTTCACCCCCGCGGGTGTCGGCACCCAGGTCGAGGAGGGGGGCCTGCCGCTGCGCTACGACGGCAAGGGCGGTATCGCCGTCGCGTCCCCGCCGAAGGAGACCCGCGAGTTCGACGGCGAGACCTACGTCATGGAACGCGGAATCGTCGCCGACTACGCCCTGGTCCACGCCTGGAAGGGCGACCGGCACGGCAACCTCGTCTACCGCACGAGCGCCCGCAACTTCAACCCGCCCGCCGCCACGTCGGGCCGCATCACCATCGCGCAGGTCGAGCACCTCGTCGAACCCGGCGAGCTCGACCCCAACGAGATCCATACTTCCGGCATCCACGTCCAGCGCGTCGTGCACGTCGGCCCCGTCACTGTCGGCATCGAGAATCGGACGGTCCGTTCATGACCCAGGCAGCCACCACCATCCAGAAGCTCACCCGTGAGCAGATGGCCGCGCGCGTGGCCGCGGAACTCTCGGACGGCCAGTACGTCAACCTCGGCATCGGCATGCCGACCCTGGTGCCCAACTACCTCGACCCGGACGTCGAGGTGATCCTGCACTCGGAGAACGGCGTGCTCGGTGTCGGGCCGTATCCGACCGAGGACGAGCTCGACCCCGAGCTCATCAACGCCGGCAAGGAGACCATCACGGTCATCCCCGGGGCCTCGTTCTTCGACTCGGCGGAGTCCTTCGGCATGATCCGCGGCGGACAGATCGACGTCGCCGTCCTCGGCGCGATGCAGGTCTCCGCCAAGGGCGACATCGCCAACTGGATGATCCCCGGCGCGATGGTCAAGGGCATGGGCGGCGCGATGGACCTCGTCCACGGCGCCAAGCGCGTCATCGTGATGATGGAGCACGTCACCAAGAAGGGCGAGCCCAAGATCTTCGAGGAGTGCACCCTGCCGCTCACCGGCAAGCACTGCGTCCAGCGGATCATCACCGACATGGCGGTCATCGACGTCACCGACGAGGGCCTGAAGCTCGTCGAGACCGCGCCCGGCGTGAGTGTCGACGACGTTCTGGCCGCGACCGCCGCGAAGCTCATCGTCTGACCCTTCCTCCCCTGACGGGCCGAATGTCACACGGGTTCGATCTGACTGAACCCGTGTGACATTCGGCCGTCTGCGTTTACGGGGCGACCTCCTCGCGTCGCCACGCGAACAGCGCGAGCGGCGGGTCCAGCTCGGCGGCGGTGAGGCGGTTGGCGAGCGTCGAGAGGGTGAAGGTGCCGACGCCGAGGACCACCTCGAGGGCGTTGCGCGCCGTGAACCCCGCCGCGGTGAACTCGGCCCACCGGTCGTCGGGCACCGCACCGGCCGAATCGAGTACCGCCAGGGTGAACCTCCGCAGGACCTCGAGTCGTTCGTCGGCGAGGGCCCGGCCGGTGCGCAGTGCGTCGACGAGGTCCCCGGGTGCGCCCATCCTGGTGAGCTTCGCGCTGTGCAGGGCGACACACACGTGGCATTCGTTGCGGGTGGCGATCGTCAGCACCAGCACCTCCCGTTCGATCTCGCCGAGGCTGCTGCGCTCGAACAGTGCGTTGGCGCGGGTGAAGGCCGACAGCAGTTCGGGGGATTCGGCCATGAGCGCGACGGGGTCGGGCACGAATCCGAACTCTCGTCCGATCGCCGACATGATCGGCCGGGCTGCGGGCGGCGCGGTCTCGGGGCTGTGGCGGGTGAAGGTGGTGGGCATCGAACCGTCCTCCGTTAAGATAGACAACATGGTTGACGGAACGGTAAACCAAGTTGTCGAATCCGCGCAAGGCCCCGGCTACGAGCTGCCACTCCTGCTGTTCGCGGGATTCCGTGCCCTAGTCGACGCTCTGCATCGGCAGCTCGCCGAGGAGGGGCATCCGGACGTGCGCCCCGCGCACGGCTTCGCGATGCAGGCCATCGGAACCGCCGGCGCCTCGGCCAGCGAGATCGGCCGCCGTCTCGGCGTGTCCAAACAGGCGGCGGGCAAGACGGTGGATCGGCTCGAGCAACTCGGGTACGTGCGGCGGGAGGCGGATCCGTCCGATGCGCGCGCGAAGACCGTCGTCCTCACCGACCGAGGCCTCGACTGCCTCCGGCGCTCCGCGGTGATCTTCGACGAACTCCGTGGCCGGTGGGGCCGGACGTTGGGCTCCGAGCGCCTGCGGCAGCTCGAAGCCGATCTGCGCACGGTCGCCGGCGCGGAGGGCTTCCGTCTCGACGCGCAGGCGTGGTTCGACCGGTGACCGCCGTGGCGCGGCGTTCTGGACAACTCGGTTAATTCCGGTTAACTTCAGGGTCCGTTGTCCCGACCGGCCCAGGAGACCTTGTGAGCACGCGCTTTCCCGCCATGGAACTGAAGGATCTGCCCGGGGACATCGCAGAGCGCGTCCTCGAAGTGCAGGAGAAGTCGGGGTTCGTGCCCAACGTGTTCCTCACCTTCGCGCGACGTCCCGCCGAGTGGCGGGCCTTCTTCGCGTACCACGACGCGATCATGTTGCGGGAGGACTCCGGCCTGACCAAGGGCGACCGGGAGATGATCGTCACCACGATCTCCGCCGCCAACAACTGCCTGTACTGCGTCGTGGCGCACGGCGCGATCCTGCGGATCTACGAGAAGAAGCCGACGGTGGCCGACCAGGTGGCGGTCAACTACCGCACCGCCGACATCGAACCGCGGCAGCGCGCGATGCTCGACTTCGCCACCAAGGTCAACGAGCGTGCCTACGACGTCGACGACGCCGACTTCGCGGCCCTGCACGCCCACGGCTTCACCGACGAGGACGCCTGGGACATCGCCGCGATCACCGCGTTCTTCGGCCTGAGCAACAAGATGGCCAGCGTGACCGGGATGATGCCCAATCCCGAGTTCTATCTCATGGGCCGGGTGCCGCGGCAGTAACGTTCAGCCGTCCTCGTCGTCGCGGGGTTCCGGCTCGGGCTTCGTCCTGCCGGTGGGGTCGACGACGAGTTCGTAGCGGCGTCCGTATGTTTCGACCAACGCCTGCAGCACGGCGACGACGGGGACCGACACCAGCGCCCCGATCGCACCGAACAGCGACGCGCCGACGATCACCGAACCGAATGCGACGGCCGGGTGGATCGACACGGTCTTCGACGTGATCCGCGGGTGCAGCACGTAGTTCTCGACCTGCTGATAGGCAGTGCCGAACAACACCACCCACAGCCCGTCGATCGGCTGGTTGGCCGCGGCGATGATCGCCGGCAGCGCGATCGCGAGATACGTCCCGAGGGTGGGCACGAACTGCGACACGACCCCGGTCCACAGCGCGAGCGGCAGCCAGTACGGCACACCGATCGCCATCAGGAAGATGCCGGTGCCCACGGCGCTGACCGCACCCAGGATGAGCCGCGAGACGACGTATCCGCCGGCCTTCTCGACGGAGGTCTCCCACACCGTCGAGATCACCTGCTGCTGCCGGGCCGGGAACCAGCTCGAGATCGTGCGGCGCATCGCCGGTCCCTCGGCCGACATGTAGAACACGAACAGCAGCATCGTCATGGCCTGGAAGACCACTCCCACCACAGACGACACCACCCCCACGACCCCGGGGGTGAACCGCTGGACCAGTTCCCGGACGGTCTCCGGGGTCAGGCGGAGGAGCTCCGGACCGGTGGCGAAATTCGTGTCGAAGACGCGGTTGGCCCATTCGGTGACCGCGGTGAGGGCGTCCGGCAGGGCCTTCAACAGCTGGCCCAGCTGCTCGACGAGCAGGGTGCCGAACAGCGCGACGAACCCGATCGCGAAGGCCAGCAGAGAGAAGAGCACCAGGCCGGTGGCGGCGCCGCGCCGCATGCCGACGCGTTCGAGCCAGTCGACGACCGGCTCGAGGGTGATGCTCAGCAACCACGCCAGGAACAGCAGGCCCAGGAACCCGCGCAGGTTGTGGAACAGCCAACCCGAGAGCTGGTAGGCGGCGACGGCGAACAGCACGTACAAGATCGCCGGCCGCAGCCAGCGGGGAGCACGCCGGCCGGCGTTCTCACGCTGCGCCGGTCGCCCGCCCGGGTCGTCCTCGCTCATCGCACACTCCGCGGTCGCCCGACTGTTCCGTACACAGCGGGAATGTACTCGCCTGCCCGCCGTGGCTCGGAGCGAATGTATCGGTCGCTACCGCTGTCGAGATGAGCGATACATTCGCTCGGCCCACAGGGTTCGCACGGGACAACGAAACCGGCCCGGACTCGTGAGAGTCCGGGCCGGTGGTGGTAGCGGGGACAGGATTTGAACCTGCGA
>NZ_PCZU01000209.1:87284-91339 GCF_002887785.1 Rhodococcus sp. ENV425 | reverse complement strand
GACCGCGGAGTCGAGTGCCCCCGGGACCACGACGCCGGCCGCAACCACCACCCCGACGACCACGCCGGTGCCTCAGCCGTAGGCCGGCTGAGGGCTCGCCTCGCGGATCGCCCTGGCCCTGGTCGTCGACGCGACGACCAGGGCCAGGGCGGCGAAGGCGGGCAGCGGATGGCCGAGCAGAGTCGCGACGGCGAGGTCGGCGGCCACCGCGCCGGTCGCCATGGCGAAGACCCACGGCGGCGCGGCGGGCAGCTTCGCTTTCCCGGCCGACCACGGGGTGCGGCCCCACGGTTTCGCGACCGACAACCACGCCTGGAACGCGAGGGCGCTGATCATCAGAGCGGTGCCCGCGATCATCGGTCCCGCCGGTCCGGACGTGCCGTCGCGGACGGCGGCCACCGAGCCGTTCAGGCCCGCCGACAGCAGGAAGATCCCCAGGTTCACCTGGACCACGGTGAGGACGAACTTGATCGCCACCCACCAGTAGCGCAGGAATCCCCACGGCGTCGCCGCCGCGAGGAGAAAGCCCGTGAATGCCGACGCGTTGGCCAGCGGAGCGAGCAGCGTGCCGTCGAGGTGCTGCGCCATGGTCGTGCCGGCCACCCGCACGGCGGGATCCACCGCGGTGCGGCTCAGCGTCAACAGGACGAGCAGCGCGAGGGCCTGGCCCATCCATCCCACGGACGTGACCACGTGCAGCCACACCGTCGCCTGCCGCCACCGCTGCCCCGGACGCTTCGCCATATGGTCCACTGTCGTCCGGCAGGCGCCGCAGGGTAATCCGGGATCACCCGGAGAATCCCCCTGAAATCCGGTGCCCCGGGTTCAGCCGTGCTCGATGTACGACTCGAGTTGGTCGCGTTCGCACTGCAGTTCGTCGATCCGGCTCTTCACGATGTCACCGATGCTGACGATGCCTACCAGGTGGCCGTCCACCACGACGGGCAGGTGCCGGATCCGGCGTTCGGTCATGGTCTCGGCCAGGCTGTTCACCGTGTCGGTGGGCAGGCACGTGGACACCGTCGTGCTCATGATGTCCCGGACACGGGCGTCGAGCAGGGCGGGACCGTGCTGGTGGAGCCGGCGCACGACGTCGCGTTCGGAGACGATGCCGATCACGGCGTCGCCCTCCACCACGACGAGGGCGCCCACGTTGTGGCGGGCGAGTTCGCCGATCATCTCGTCGACCGAGAGGTCCGGATCGACCGTGGCCACGACCGGCCCCTTGTTCCGCAGCACGTCCGCGATCCGCATCCGGGCACCCCGATCCATCCGCTCCCAGTCATCCGCCGTGACGGCGATCGATGGTTGTCGATCTTATTCCTGCAGGTCGACGAGACCCCGTGTGGTTATCCAGTCGTGACTCGATGGGCCGGACCGCGCGTCGGATCGTTATCCGGTGGCGTCGCCCATCACCGCGCCCTCGCGACGGGGGTCCGCGCCGCCAACCCATCCCGACTCGTCCCGGCGGAGCGCACTCAGTCCGCTGGACTGCGGGAGCACCGCCACCTGATGGCCTCGCGCGCGCAGCTCGGCCACCAGCGGATCGCGTGCGCCGTCGTCGCTGCCGTCGATCGCCGGATGCTCGCCCCCGACCCCGGTGACCGGGGTGTTCGCCGCGCCGAACGCTACCGCCGACACCGCCTGCTGCGGGTCCAGGCCCCAGTCGAGCATCCCGACGAGCGTCTTGACCACGTACTGGATGATGACGGAACCGCCCGGCGAGCCGACGACGATGCGCAGGTCGCCGCGGCTGCCGTCGGGATTGCGATCGAAGACGAGCGTCGGCGCCATCGAACTGCGCGGTCGCTTGCCCGGTTCGACGCGGTTGGCCACCGGCACCCCGGCCTTGTCCACGGGTTCGGCGGCGAAGTCCGTCAGCTGGTTGTTCAGCAGAAAGCCGTCGACCATGTGGAACGACCCGAACGCCGATTCGATCGTCGTGGTCATCGAGGCCACGTTGCCGTATTCGTCGGCGATGGAGATGTGGCTGGTGCCGTGTTCGCGGTCCTGTGGTGGGGTGCCCAGGGGCACCGGCCCGAAGTCGCCGGGTTGTGCCGTGCCCATGCTCCGGCCCGGGTCGATGAGGCCCGCACGCCCGCGCAGGTAGTCGTCGTCGAGCAGCGTCTGCGGCGAATTGCCGGGCAGGGGAACGAAGTCCGAGTCCGCCACGTACTTGTCGCGGTCCGCGTACGCGAGGCGCTCGGCCTCGGAGATCAGGTGCACGGCGTCGGCGGTCGGCTCGCCACCGTTCTCGTCGACGTCGGTCGGTCCCAGCGCGGACAGGTCGAAGTTCCCGAGGATGCCCATCGTCGCAGCCACCGCGATCCCGCCCGAGGACGGGTTCGGCATGCCACAGACCTCGTGCGCCCGATAGGGCGTGCAGAGGGGGGTGCGCTTCTTCACCTCGTAGCCGGCGAGGTCGTCGACCGTCATCGTCCCGGGGGTGCGGCCGCCCGCCTCGGTGGTGGTGGCGTCGACGATGTCCCGGGCGAGGGCTCCGGTGTAGAAGGCGTCGGCGCCGCCGGACGCGATGGCGCCGAGCGTCTTCGCCATGGCCGGGTTGACCAGGACGGTGCCCGCGGTCTTGGGCGTGCCGTCGGGGTTCAGGAAGTACGCCCGCGCCTCGTCGTCGACGGCGAGGTCGGGTGCCGAGTCGGCGATCGACTCGGCCATCCGGTCGCTGATCACCACCCCGTCGTCGGCGAGGGAGATGGCCGGGTCGAACAACCGGGCCCACTCCGTGCCCCCGTGTTCGCGGTGCACCTCCTCGAGCAGGCGCACCACTCCGGGCACCCCGATCGAGCGGCCGCTGGCCCGGGCGTCGGGCCGGGGCGCGGTGCGGTCGGTGTCGCTGATCCAGCGCAGGTAGTTCTCGGTGGCCGACATCGGTGCCGTCTCCCGGCCGTCGTACGCCTGCACCTGCCCGGTCTCCGCGTCGTAGTAGAGCAGGAAGGCGCCGCCGCCGATCCCCGACGACTGGGGCTCCACGAGCCCGAGCACCGTCTGCGCGACGACCAGCGCGTCGGCGACGGTGCCGCCGTCGCGCAGCACCTTGCACGCCGCCTCCGTCGAGACCGGGTTGGCAGTGGACACCGCGTACGACGCGGTCGTCACCGCCGTCATGTCGTCGCGGTAGCCGGTGGCGACCTCGGGGTTGGTGGCCAGGTCCCTTTCGGACGCCGACGGGGCGGGCGGGGCGGCGGACAGCGGGGTGCCGTTGGGGACGTGGATGCATTCGGCGGTCCCCGACGAGTCGTCACCGGCCGACGTGCAGGCGCCGAGCAGCGCGACGGACAGTGCCGCGGCGATCGCGACGCGGATCGTGGAGCCCACCTTCGCCACCGGTGTCATCTCGCCGACGGTAACAGCGGCCACCGGTGCCCGAAGTGCTTCCCGCGAGATCCGTTTCGGCCGGGCCGTCGTGCCGGGCCACCGCGTCCAGCCGCGAACCTTCCGGTCACCCGCGTGCGGCACGACTGTTGTGTGTGGCCGATCGGCGCGCGGCTGTGGAGCGTATCCGCTATCCCAGCAGCACAATTCCGGTGAGGGCGATCGCCGAGACCCACACCGTGGATGCGGCGGCGAGCGCGAAGGGCCGCCAGCCCACGCCCCGCAGGACGTCGATGCGCACGGCGGTCCCGAGCGCGAACATGGCGGCGGTGAGCAGCGCCGTCTGCGCGAGCCGGGCGACGTCCAGAGCCGGGTCGGGGAGCAGGCCGGTGGCGCGCAGGGCCACGCAGCCGAGGAAGCCGAGCAGGAACAGCGGCACCAGCGGGGGCCGCCGCATTTCGGTCTGCTCGCGGCTGCGGCGGCGGGACACCGCGCCGATCCAGGCGACCACGGGCGCGAGCATCGCGACCCGGGCGAGCTTCACGGTCACGGCCACCGCAAGGGCGCTCGCGCCCAGCGCCCCGGCGTTGCCGGCGTCCACGGCTTCGCCCGCGGCGACGACCTGCGCCACCTCGTGGATCGCGGCGCCGGCCCACATGCCGGCCTGGGTGGTGTCGAGTCCCAGCGCGGAGGCCGCGAGCGGCAGGCCGGGGATCATGGCG
>NZ_PCZU01000209.1:41577-87274 GCF_002887785.1 Rhodococcus sp. ENV425 | reverse complement strand
GACGACCACCAGTGCGACGGCGGTGACCACGTGCTGCTTGCGGGCGTCGACGACCCCGTCCACCGCGGCGACGGCGGCGGCGCCGCAGATCGAGAAGCCGCAGGCGACGAGCAGGCGCTGGGTCCAGTCGAGCCCGAGGATCCTGCCCAGTGCCATCGTTCCGGCGATGCCGCCGACCACCACGGCCACGACGAGGCCGAGCACGCCCCAGCCGAGGGCGAGCACGTCGGTGACGAGGAGTTGCAGACCGAGGAGGGCGACCCCGATCCGGAGCAACCGGCGCGAGGCCACGGCCAGGCCGGGTTCGGTGGACGCCGGGAGCGAGGTCGTGTTGGCCAGGAGTGCGCCGAGGACGATGGCGATCAGCAGGGGGCTGATGCCCCCGGCGAGCCGGGCGGCGACGAGGGCCGCCGCTGCCGCCGCAGCACAGACGGCGAGTCCCGGAAGCGGAGCGCGCAGGCGTACCGCGGCCGGAGCCGAGAGCGTCTGGAGAGAAGTGGCCATGGTCTCCACCCTGGCGGGTGGCGTGCGTCGCGGATAGACGGTGTTTCGGCATCACCTCATATCGATTCGATATGAGACAGGGCCGCGGTAGGCACGGCCGCGCCGCCGCGAAGCGAACTTCATCGCCGGTGTGCGAGCGCCCGCACCGCGACGTCTCCCACGGTCTGCAGCGCCTGCACGAGCACGATCAACACCACCACCGCGACCATCAGGACCGGGGTGTTGAAGCGCTGGTACCCGTAGACGATGGCGAAGTCGCCGAGCCCGCCGCCACCGACGACCCCGGCCATCGCGGAGTAGCCGACCAGCAGAACCGCGGTGAGGGTGGCACCGGAGATCAGAGACGAAAGCGATTCGGGAAGAAGTACTTTGGTGACGATCTGCCGGTTCGAGGCCCCCATAGCCCGGGCCGCGTCCACCCGCCCACGCGGAACCTCTCGCAGCGCGCTCTCGACGATGCGGGCAAAGAACGGGATCGCGCCGATCGTCAAGGGGACGAGCGCGGCGGTCGGCCCGATCGCAGTCCCGACCACCAGACGGGTCACACCGATCAGCGCGATCAGCAGGACCAGGAACGGCAGCGAACGGAACACGTTGACCACGGCCCCGACCACGAGATACAGCGTGCGGATCGGGCGCAGCCCGTCCGGCGCGGTCACGTGCAGCAGAACACCCACGAGCACCCCGCCCACGACGGTGAGGAGGAAGGCGACGCCCACCATGTAGAGGGTGTCGAGCGTGGCGGCCCACACCTCGGGCAGGGCGTCGTACCAGCTGAGTTTGTTCATGCCCCGACCCTCGCCACGACGCCGGTCGTCCACGCGACGGTGACGTCGGGCAGGACGGCGAAGAATCGGTCCACCGCGTCGCGATCCACGTCGCCGTCGAAACGCACGTGCAGCTTGCCGATGTCGGTACCGGCGACACGGTCGACCCGGCCACCGACGACCGCGACGTCGACCCCGACGTCGCGGGAGAGCCGGGACAGCCACGGCGTGGCGACGGCAGAGCCGCGGGCGGTGACGAGCGCGGTCACGTCCCCGTTCTGCTCGCCGACGCCCGCCGGCAGCAGCGCATCACCGAGGCGGGAGAGGGGGTCGGCCACGAGATCGGCCACGGGACCGGATTCGACGATGCGGCCCCCGTCCAGCAGCGCCGCCGACGTGCAGATCCGGCGCACCACGGACAGCTCGTGGGTGACGACGACGATGGTGACGCCGAGGGTCCGGTTGACGGTCGCGATCAGATCGAGCACCTGCTCCGTGGTGGCCGGGTCGAGGGCACTGGTCGCCTCGTCGCACAGCAGGACGTCGGGCTCGGCGGCGAGTGCGCGCGCGACGCCGACGCGCTGCTGCTGCCCGCCGGACAACTGCGAGGGGAAGGCGTCCCGCTTGTCGGTGAGCCCGACCAGCTCGAGCAACGTCTCGGCCCGGTCCCGTCGCTCCGTCCTCCGTACGCCGGCGACCTCGAGCGGAAACTCGACGTTCGCGCGGACGGTGCGGGAGTGCAGGAGGTTGAACTGCTGGAACACGGTGCCGATGCGGCGACGGGACGCGCGCAGCCGGCCTTCGGACAGGTGCGAGAGGTCCTCGCCGCGCAGGAGGATGCGTCCGCTCGTGGGGCGTTCCAGCAGGTTCAGGCACCGCAGCAGCGTGGACTTGCCGGAACCGCTGGGGCCGACGATGCCGAAGACCTCTCCCTCGTCGATCCTCAGGTCGATTCCGCGGAGTGCGTCGATCGTGCCGGTGCCGCCCGTTGCCGGGTACGACTTGGTGAGTCCGTCGACGACGATCACGCGCCGACCTCGTGGACGGGTACGACCGCGCCGTCGTAGTTCTCGGCGATCCAGGCGGCGACCTCGGGCGACTCGAGGGCGTCCGCGAGGGCGGTGACGGCGGGATCGGACGCATCCTCCGATCGCACCACGAGGATGTTCTCGAACGGGTTGTTGTCGACGGATTCCCGCACGATGCTGTCGTCCGCGGGGTTGAGCCCCGCTTCGAGCGCGTAGTTCGAGTTGACGACCGAGGCCGTGATCGCCGGATCGTCGACGGTGCGCGCGAGCTGCGCGCGTTCGAGCTCGACGAATTTCAGGTTCTTCGGATTCGAGACGATGTTCGCGGCAGTGACCGTCGCGATGTCCGCTTCGGACAGCGGCTTGTCGAGTTCGAGCAGGCCCGCCGACTCCAGGAGGTAGAGCGCACGCGCGAAATTGGTCGTGTCCTTCGGCAGCGCGATCGTGTCGCCGTCCTTCAGGTCCGCGACCGCGGCGATCTTGTTCGAGTACAGGCCGAGCGGTTCGAGGTGTACGGAGGCGACCGACTCGAGGTTGTCCACGCCCTTCTGCTGCTGCCAGTCGGCGAGGTACGGGTGGTGCTGGAAGAAGTTGGCGTCGACGTCACCGGCTTCGAGCAACTCGTTCGGGTCCACCTCGCCGGTCACGGGCTTGATGTCGAGGACGACGTCGCCGAGCGCACCGGATTGCCGCACGTGTTCCAGGATTTCGACGTGCGGTGTCGCGGAGGCGGAGATCACGAGCGTGTCCTCGCCGGTCCCGGAGGCGGAGCAGGCGGCCAGCCCGGTGGCCAGGGCGACGGCGGAGACCACGGACAGGGTGCGGCGCAGAGTCATTCGGAGTGTTCGCTTTCGTCGAGATCGCCGGGCCGGCCGGCGAGGAGGGGGGAGTTCGAGAGGTCGGCGTGATGGCGCTCGGTGACGTTGGGGTGGGCCCGCAGTCGTGACTTGAGCGCGTTGAGCCCATACACGGCGTGCAAGGCGTCACCGTGCTCGTCCGCACCGACGCCGCGGGCCTCGGCGGCGAGTGCGCCGGGCAGTGGCACATGCGGCAACGCCTGATCCAGTGCGGGATTGAGGAAGAACGGCAGGGATACCCGGTCGGTGCCGGGAGCCGGCGGAAGGACCCGGTGCGTCGTCGCCTTCAGGTAGCCGCCGGTGGCCAGTTCGAGGAGTTCGCCGATGTTGACGACGAAGTGTCCGGGCAGGGGTTCGACGTCGACCCAGGTGCCGTCGATCTCCACCTGGAAGCCGGTGCTTCCGGGTTCCGGATAGAGCAGCGTGAGAACTCCCACGTCCTTGTGACTGCCCACACCCTGTCCGGTGATCGATCGGTCGTGGCCCGGGTACCGTACGATCTTCAGCAGCGGATCGGGGTCCGCGAACGCGCCGTCGAAGAAATCGGCTGGTGCGGAGAGGGATTCGGACCATGCCCGGAGGAGCCGGCGGCCGACCGCGCCGGCCTGCTCGATCCACTGCAGCGCGAGCGTCCGCAGCTGCGGCACCCGGCTCGGCCACAGGTTCGGACCGTGCAGCACCTCCCACGGCCGCTGGGGGTCGAACTGTGCCACCGGAGCCCGTTCGGGACCGATGTCGAGTTGCTCGCGCCAGTCCACGTATCCCTGGGTTCGTTCACCCCCGACGCGGGTGTAGCCGCGGAAATGAGGCGAGTGGGAGTTCTCGATCTCCAGCTTCACGGGGTCGGGCAGGGCGAAGAACGCGCGTGCCGCCGCGATCAGCCGGTCGGCGAGGGCCGGGTCGATGCCGTGGCCGGTCAGGTGGAAGAAGCCGACCTCGTGCGTGACCCGACGCAGCCGGTCGAGCAGGGCGGCCCGGGTGGCGGCATCGCCGTCGAGGCCTGTGAGGTCGACGACGGGCAGGGTGGTCGAGGGAGGCATCGCAGGGAGTCCTTTCGGGCCACGTCGAGCGCCGGGTGCCCGGGAAACGGGCAACGCGGCACCGGCGGCCGGAGGAGATGTCGGTATCGGGAGACGCGGGTGCGTCCGGTGGGACGGCTGTCAGCGACAACAACACGCCGGGGCGTGCGTGCCCACGACGCGTGCGATCACGACCTGCGCGTGACTGGTGCCGACCATCTTTCCTCCGATGGGCCGCGGGCGCGGCCCGTTCGTGGCGGGAATCCGCCCTCGGTGCTGCCGGACGGTCACGCTATCCAGTGGACGGGTCTCGGACAACCCACGCCCTTTCGGGCGGGTCCGACCTGCACCGATTTCGGATCACGACGATCGCAATCCTGGTCCGGACCCCGGTGCACGGCTACCGTGACGCCGATGCCGAGACGACGACGGCGACGTGTCCGGCCGGGTGCAACGGTTCCGATCACCTCGAGGACAACCCTTCGCGGACGCCCACCGGGACGGCAGACTCTGTAGTTCGTGCGCTTCCAGATCCTCGACATCATCTTCAACCCGCCGCATCCGGTCACCGGCGACGTCGTCGCTCCCGCGGAGCGCCTGAACCGCGTCGTCGAGATGGCCGTGCTCGCCGAGCAGCTCGGCATCGACAGTTACTCGGTCGGCGAACGTCATGCCGGCGACGTGCTCTCGTCCAGCCCGACCGTCGTCCTCGGTGCCATCGCACAGGCCACCGAGCGGATCCTGTTGTCCACGGGTGTGACCGTGCTGTCGGTGCTCGATCCCGTGCGCGTCGCCGAGGATCTGTGCACCGTCGATCAACTGAGCCGGGGCCGCCTCGAGATCGTCATCGGCAAGGGCAACGAGGTGCTCCAGTACCCCCTGTTCGGCCTCGACATCGGCAAACAGTACGACTACCTCACCGAGAACTACGAACTGCTGCGCCGGCTGCTGCGGGAGGAACACGTCGACTGGTCGGGTGAGTACCGAGCGGCACTCGCCGATGTCACGACGCTGCCCCGCCCGTTCGACGGGCCGTTCCGCATCTGGCACGGATCCGCCACGTCGGCGCGCGCAGTGGACCTGGCGGCGAAGTGGGGAGACCCGATCGTGACGGCCAACGCCCTGCAGCCCCGGGAGAACTACAAGGTCCTGATCGATCGATACCGCGAGCACTACGCCGCACACGGTCACGACCCGGCGAAGGCCTACGTCGGATCGGGTTCGGGCGGGTTGTTCCTCGCGGACACCACGGAGAAGGCGATCGAGGAGTACCGGCCCATCTACGAAGGTGCGGTACGCCAGGCCGACAAGAGGAAACATGATCCGGGCGCCGTCGGCAAGACCACCAGCTTCCGCACGATCGAGGAGGCGGTCGAGCGGGGTCCGGCCCTGGTCGGTTCGCCGGATCGCGTGGCCGAGAAGATCCTCGACTACCACGAGTGCTTCGGCCACGTCCTCCAATCCGTATCCGTCAACCACGTGCTCGACTTCGAACGCCAGAAGGACACCCTGCGTCGATTCGCCGAGGAGGTCGTGCCGCTGGTGCGCGCGGAGATACCGCCGACGACGCTGTGGAGCGAATCCGACACTGAGCGCGCCAGAGGGTTCACCGCCGATTCGCCGGTGGGCAGCCGATAGCGATCCGTCGACCGGCCGGGAACCGGCCAGAAGGGCTCCACTCGTGACCACGTCTCACCCACTCACAGCGAACCCCGGCGCCGGCGCGGATCGGGAGGTCGCTCGCTCCGATGCTCTCGAACGACGCGATGCTCTCGAACGACGCGATGCTCTCGAACGACGCTTCGGTGCTGCCGACACGGCCGGCCCCTGGAACGCGGTGCTGGCGACTCAGCTGGCGCACCGGTCGGTGCGCCGGTTCCTCGACCGTCCCGTCCCCGAGGATCATCTGCGCGCCGTCGTCGCCGCCGCGTCGTCCGCGGCCAGCTCGAGCAATCTGCAGCTGTGGTCCGTCGTCGCCGTCACCGACCGCGAGCGGATCGATGCGCTCGCCACCCTTGCGGGCGATCAGGATGCGGTCCGCCACGCGCCGCTCTTCCTGGTCTGGCTCGCAGACTTCGCCCGCTCGGAGCACATCGCTACGGTCCACGGCCGAGAACTCGTCAACGCGGACTTCGCCGAGGGCACCCTGCTCGGCGTGGTCGACGCGGCCCTGGCCGCGCAGAATGCCGTGGTCGCGGCGGAATCGGTCGGCCTGGGCACCGTGTACATCGGTGGCATCCGCAACGAGCCCGAGCGCGTCGCCGACGTCCTGGAACTGCCGCAGCGGGTCTTCCCGGTCGTCGGCCTCTCGGTCGGCTTCCCCGATCCGGCGGAGCGGGCCGAGGTCAAGCCGCGACTCGGTTTCGACGTGGTGTGCCACCGGGACCGTTACCGACTCGAGGCGCAGGACGCGGGTATCGCCCGGTACGACACCCGCGCCGAGGACTTCTACCGTGGACAGGGCCTGCCGGGCAGCTGGACCGGGCGAATCGTGGCACGACTGACGGATCCGGGTACCCTGGGATCGCGCCGCCGACTTCGAGACGCGTTGCGCGAAAGGGGTTTCCCGACGAACTAGGGGCGCCGGCAACCCCGGCACCGCCTCGGCTGTGCCCCGACGAAGACCGTCGGGGCCGGCCACGATCGACTGCAGACAGGTGAGGATCGAGCACTATGACCGAAACAGCGTGGAGCCGCAGGCACGTGGACCTGTGCCGCACCCGCTCGTGTCTCTGTGCCTCCTGACCTGAGTACGTGTCTTCCCGACTCCTCCCTCCGTCTCGGTATGTACCTCCTTCAAGGAACGGCTATGTCCCTGTCGATGTCGAATGCCCTCGAATACTCCGCCACCGCCGCATCGGAGCACGCTCCGGGCGTCCGTGGCGACCAATACCGCTCGGCCCTTCGGCGGCACCCCGCCGGGGTCACGATCGTCACTCTCGAATCCGGCTCCGGCCCGGTCGGGTTCACTGCGACGTCCTTCGCTTCGCTCTCCCTCGATCCGCCGCTGGTCTCGTTCAACATCACCGACACGTCGTCGAGCATCGGCGCCGTCCGCTCGGCCGAGTCGTTGGTGATCCACCTGTTGGGCGAGCATCAGCAGCATCTCGCGCAGCGCTTCGCGCGCAGCGCGGCGGAGCGGTTCTCCGACGAGTCGCTCTGGACCCGAATCGAATCCGGTGAACCCGTCCTGCACGGCACGCCGGTCTGGCTCCGGGTTGTCGTCGACCGGTTGATTCCGCTCGGTGACAGCACTCTGGTCGTCGGTGTCGTGGTTCGTGCGCACGAGGACCCGAATCCGGCGGAGGGAAAGCGTATTCCGTTGCTGTACCACGAGGGTGCCTACCACCGCCCCGTCGCATTGGAGGAGTGAATCATGAGTCGCCTGCCGAGTCTCCGGAACGAGTGTCCGAGCTGTCGCCGCACCGCATCGCCCGTCAGCTCGTCGGATCCCCTCCTCGACCGGAGCCTCACATGGAAATCCTCGACACTCGCAATGACGTAGTCACCGACGCCGGTGCCGAACTCGTTCTCGTCCTGCGACTGCCCGACATCGGAACACACTCCTCGCGTGACCTGGCAGCGCTCGCCGATGCCCTTCGCGAGGCCGCCCAGGATCTGGTTCCGGGCGTGAGCACCCATACGGTGCTCAGCCCGACCCCCATCCCGTTGATCATCGACCTTCCCGCCCGCGACGTCCTGCTCGACGGCCGGCGAGTGCTGCTCAGCCACAGCGAGTTCGAGATCCTCGCCTATCTCGTCCGCAACCCGAGGACCGTGGTGTCCCGGGCCGTCCTGCGTGACCTCGGGACCGGGATGCGGGAGGTGGACAGTCGTGGCCGGAACGTCGATGTCCACGTCTCCCGGATCAGGACCAAATTGCAGCAGTTCGGCAGCATCATCTCCACGGTCCGCGGCAGCGGATACCGCTTCGACCCGCACCCGGCCGTTCACATCACGGAACTGCTGACGAGGCGGTGCGCATGACGGCCGGGCACGACGACCTCCCCACAGGTCGCCCTTCGGCGGCCGCACGCGAATCGGAGTGCGAGAGGCAAGGTCTACTGCGGCGGCTGTTCGCCGAGGTCCGGTGGCCGGACGTCGCCACCACCTACGCGGTGATAGAGCTGTGCACACGGTGAGCGCGGTCCGACCAGAACCTCCCGGCAGCGCACCGCGCCGGGATACCTCGAATGTGTGTGGAAAGGCCCCTGCGTGAAGACCACCGTCGTCGCCGGCAACCCCAAGCCCGGCTCCCGCACCCTCGACGCCGCCACCCTCCTGGCCACCGAACTCACCGGCGCCGCACCCGACCACGTCGTCGACGTGATCACCCTCGGACCCGGCCTGCTCGGCTGGGGCGACGACGCCGTCAAGGCGGCGGTGGACACCGTCGCCGCCTCGGACCTCGTGGTCGTCGCCAGCCCCACGTTCAAGGCCACCTACACCGGCATCCTCAAGCTGTTCCTCGACCAGTTCGCCACCGGCGACGGCTTGCGCGACGTCACCGCCGTGCCGCTCATGCTCGGCGCCGGCCCGGCCCACGCCATGGCCCCGGACCTGCTGCTCGAGCCGGTGATCGTCGAACTCGGTGCCACCACCCCGGCGCCGGGTCTGTACCTGCTCGACTCCACCTACACCACCGACACGCGGATCGCGGACTACGCCGAGCGCTGGGCGCCGGTCCTGCGATCCGCGTGGCGGTGATCGGGCCGCGTCAGACGACCACGGGCTCGCGGTCGTCCTGATCGGCGGCCTCGAGTTCGCGCACGAGCGGCAGCACCTTCTCGCCGAAGTACTCGATCTCCTCCTGGAAGTGGAGGAAGCCGGCCAGGATGAGATCGACCCCGCGCCGGCGGTATTCGACGATGCGGTGGGCGATCTGCTCGGGCGTGCCGATGAGCTGGGTGCGGAAGCCGTCGTTGTACTGGACCAGGTCCTCGAATGTCGAGTCGGCCCACATGCCCTTCTTGTCCCCGGTGGACGCACCGGCCTGCTGCACGGCGCCGCGGAAGCCCTCGACCGCCGGGCGGTTCGCCTTCTCGATGATCTCGCGGAGCGTGTCGCGCGCTTCCTTCTCGGTGTCGCGGGCGATGATGAACCCGTTGAGGCCGACCCTGACCTCGCGCTGGTGCTCGCGGGCGACGGCGCGCAGGTCGGCGATCTGGTCGCTGATGCCGTCGTAGTCCTTGCCGTTGCTGAAGTACCAGTCCGCGTAGCGGCCACCGTTGGCGATCGCGGCGGTGGAGTTACCGCCCTGGAACAGTTCGGGATTGGGCCGCTCGGGCGTGTTGGCGGGCTTGGGCTTGAGGGTGAAGTCGTGGATGCGGTAGAAGTCGCCGCGGAAGTCGACATCGTCCTCGGTCCAGATCTTGCGCAGCACCTGCAGGAACTCGGCACTGCGGCGGTAGCGTTCGTCGTGCTCGAGCCACGGCTCGCCGAGGTGGGTGAACTCGTCCTTGAACCAGCCGCTGACGACGTTGACGGCGAACCGGCCGCCGGAGAGCTGGTCTGCGGTGGCACCCAGCTTGGCGAGCACCGCCGGCTGCCAGAGTCCGGGATGGACGGCGGCGATCACCTTCAGGCGCTCGGTGGCCAGCAGGAGAGCGAGGGAGAAGCTGGTGGACTCGTGCTGGAACTCCGCGCCGTAGCTGGCCTCGTACCGCACCTGGCTCAGGGCGTACTCGAAGCCGTTGTTCTCGGCGGTGCGGGCGAGCCGGACGTTGTAGTCGTAGTCCCAGCTGGTGCGCTGTTCGATGTTCGAGGTGACCAGGCCGCCGCTGACGTTGGGCACCCAGTAGGCGAACTTGATCTCGGGGGTGATGTGTTCGGTCGACATGGGCACCAATTCAAGCGTCCGCACCCGCCGCACCCAATCGTTGGAATCAACCCGATCCCAACCGTCGCGAGCGGTCGCGACGGTCGGGACCGGGTCGTCGTCAGGCGGGCTGGACCGCTGCGCCGGCGAGCGGCGACGCGCTGAAGTCGCCGCTCGGCTGGAACCGCGCCAGCACGTCCTCGGCCGGCTCGCCGGCATGCGCGGTGATGAACGCCAGCACGTCGTCGCGGGTGTCGATTCCGAGCAGCGTGCCGGGTTCGGACAGGAACCCGAACAGCGCGGCGGCCACCGGCTCACTCACGGTCGCCGCGGGGAAGAGCAACTCCGCGTGCACGGCGTACTTCGGATCGCCGAGGAACAGCCGGGTCACCTCCGCGGCGGCGTGACCGCGGGCGTCCCAGTGCTTTTCGAACTGCTCCGTGAGCCAGTCGGCGGTGAACTCGCCCTCGTGGCCGCGTGCCGCCTCGATCAGCGCCGCCACCTGCACCACGGTGTTCTGTGCGCCCTGGCCGGCGATGGGGTCGAACGCGATGGCGGTGTCGCCGATCGCGGCGACGACGTGGCCCCCGGCCGTGCGGCCCACCGCCCGCCGCACCGTCGGGGTGACGGCCCCGCGCAGCCACGAGTGCGGATCGGCCTCGATGACCTCGAGCTTCTCCACCTCGGGGGCGTCCTGCGGGAAGTAGTCGCGGTACAGCTCGACGACGGTGCGACGGGCGCTGTGGACGTCGGTGACCGCCTCGAACCGCTCGACCCACGGGCTGCCCGGCTTGGCGAAGCCGAGGAAGCTCCACGTCGGACCCGCGTCCTTGTGCAGGTACGGGCCGAGCCAGGCCTCGCCGTACTCGGTGTGCAGGTTGAACAGGTTGTGGGCGCCCCCCGCCTCGGAGCGGTAACCCCACGTGTCCGGGCCGTGCCCGAGTCCCCGGAGCGTCACCAGCAGCAGGGTGCGCTGGGGCTCGCGGTAGACGGTGCGCTCGGCGTCGACGGGAAACAGCGACGACAGGCCGCCCTTGCCGGTCGCGACGAGCGTCAGGTCGTGCTCGGCGGCGATCGCATCGAGACTCTCCGGCGTCACCGCGCGCACCTCGAACCGGCCACCCCGGTCGAGGAAACGGCCCAGCCGGTCGTCCGCCCGCAGCCGGACGTCGACGCCCTGCGCGACGTACCGGAAATCCGGGTCGAACTCGAGGACCTCGGCGCGGGTGTCGCCGTCGCCCGAATACAGGCGCGTGCTCATGCCGGTCGAATGGGGTCCGTCGGCGTACAGATCCTCGATGATCCGGGCGTCGGACTCGCGGGACTTGCCGAAGTAGACGGCCGTTCCGGTCGCCGGCACGTCGTTGCGCAGCGACTCGCGATCCCGATCGCTGAGGACGGTGACGTCGAATCCGGCATCGAGGAAGCCGAGCGCGGCCGTGGTCCCGGCCAGTCCGGCGCCGACGACGGCGACGGAACGTCGAGTGGTGGTCATGGAAACTCCTCGTGGTGGGCGGTGATGGATCAGCCGACGTAGGCGCGGTGGCGGTCGGTCACGGTCGAGAGGGGCGCACCGAGCCGGTAGCGGGCGCCCCGATGCTCGTCGGGGAGGCGGTCGCCCTTGCCGAAGAGCTTGTGGCGCAGCGTTCCCTCGGTGTAGGTCGTCGGGTAGGCACCGCGCTCCTGGAGGACGGGGACGACGTGGGTGATCACGTCCTCGAACGAGCCGGGCGTGACGGCATAGGCAAGGTTGAACCCGTCGACGTCGGTTTCGGCCACCCACTCCTGCAACCGGGTGGCGACGGACTCGCCGGAGCCGACGAAGCGGGGGCCCAGTCCGCCGATGCTCGCCCACTCGGCGATGTCGCGGACGCGCCATTCGCGGCCGTCGTCGTCGGCCTCCTGGAACGCCGCGACCGCGGAGCGGATGGCGTTGCTCTCGACGTTGCCGATCGGCTCGTCGAGGTCGTAGCGGGACAGGTCGATACCCATCCAGCCGGAGGTGAACACCAGCGCGCCCTCGAGGCTGGCGTACCGCTTGTACTCCTCGTGTTTGGCCGCGGCCGCCTCGTCGGTGGCGTCCGTGACGATCGTGGCGAGGGCGTAGATCCGCGCGGAGTACGGATCGCGGCCGGCGTCGACGAGCGCGGCCCGGATGCGGGCCACGGTGTCGCGCAGGACCCGCTTGGACGGCGGCCCGACGAAGATCGCCTCCGCGTTCTCCGCCGCGAAGCGCACGCCGCGCGGCGACGCCCCGGCCTGATAGATCACCGGAGACCGCTGCGGTGACGGTTCGGACAGGTGAATGCCGGGAACCGTGAAATGCGCACCGCGATGCCCGATGTGGTGCACCTTCTCCGGGTCGATGTAGAGGCCGCGCTCGGCGTCCCGGACGACGGCGTCGTCCTCCCAGGAGCCCTCCCACAGCTTGTAGAGCACCTCGAGGTACTCGTCGGCGTGGTCGTAGCGGGTGTCGTGATCGAGCTGGTCGGCCTCGCCGAAGTTGCGGGCCGCGGACGGCAGGTATCCGGTGACGACGTTCCATCCGATGCGGCCGCGGGTGAGGTGGTCGAGGGTCGAGAGCCGCCGCGCGAACGGGTAGGGATGCTCGAATCCTGTTCCGGTGGTGATGCCGAAGCCGAGATGCTCGGTCGCCGCGGCCATCGCGGAGACGAGCAGGAGCGGATCGGCCACCGGGACCTGCGCCCCCTGCCGCAGCGCCGCCTCGTCGGTGCCGCCGTAGACGTCGTACGTGCCGAGCACGTCGGCGATGAACAGGCCGTCGAACAGGCCGCGTTCGAGGAGCCGGGCAAGTTCGGTCCAGTACCCGAGGTCGGTGTAGCGGTGCGACCGGTCCGCGGGGTGGCGCCACAGTCCGGGCGACTGGTGGGCCACGCAGTTCATGTCGAACGCGTTGAAGCGGATGTGCCGGGTCACGCGATGACTCCGGGGCGACGGCCCGCGCTCCACGCGTAGGGGAGCGGATCTCCGTTGAGCACATGGGCGCCGACGGCCTGCTGCTTGTAGATCAGCGGGTTGTGCGCCGCGACGGTCCGTGCGTTGCGCCAGTGCCGGTCCAGCGCCGCCTCCGACGAGGTGATGGACGCGCCGCCGACCTCGAACAGCTGCGCCGTCGCGTCGAGGACGAGCCCGATCACCACCGACTGGGCGCGGGCGGCGGAAGCCTCGGCGCGGTCGAGCAGTTCGGGGTCGTCGGCGCCCGCGTCGAGAAGGACGTCGAGGTCGTCGGCGACGGCGAGCACGGCGGCGCGGGCACCGAAGGCCGCGGCCGACAGCTTCCCGATCACCTGCTGGACCAGCGGGTCGTGCCGTGGCAGGTCGGCCACGGCGTGGGTGAACGTGCGGGTGCGCGCCCGAACCCAGTCGACGGCGTCGGCCTCGGCGCGCCGGGCGATGCCGGCGAGCACCGCGAGCTGCACCAGCTGCAGGTAGGCGGTCGCGTAGGTGCGGCCCGGGGCGCCGTAGCCGGGCCCGAGGATGCGGTCCTCCGGCACCACGACTCCCGTGAAGGTGGTGGTACCGCTCGCGGTGAGCCGCTGGCCGAAACCGTCCCAGTCGTCGGTCTGCTCGACGCCCTCCTGCCGCGCGTCCACCAGTACCGAGACCCGCTCGCCGTCGCGGTCCGCGGCGACGAGGATGTGGTCGGCGTACAGGCTTCCGGTGCTGTAGTACTTGATTCCGTCGAGGGCCCAGTCGCCGCCCTTGCGGGTGAGGGTCGTGCGGTAGCGGTCGGCGGCACCCACGCCCGGTTCGGTGATGGCGTTGCCGACGAGCGTGCCGTCCGCGGCGGCCGCGAGCCAGTGCCGGGCTCGTTCGTCACCCGCGAGCCGCTGGTCCTCGACGAAGCTCCAGTGCACGCGCAGCGCCTGTGGCAGGTTCGACTCGGCGGCAGCGAGGTCGATCAGCAGGTCGAACAGCTGACGGATCGTGGCACCGAAGCCGCCGAACCCGACCGGCACCCGCAGGGCGCCGAAACGGGCCTCCCGCAGCCACTGCACCTCGTGGAACGGCAGCCGGCGCTCGTGCTCGCGCTGGACGGCTCCCTCGGCGATCCGGTCGAAGATCGGCCGGAAGCGCTCCCGGAGTTCGTCGTCGGTCACGGCCGGCGTCTGGATCGTTGAACTGCTCACCTGTCATGCTCCTCGGTGTGGCGTCGATGTCGACACAACGATGGACAATCGGGCCCGCGATGGCACCGGTTGCGATCGGCCAGAGTTCAATACTGGCGCCGGGGAACGGGCGTGCGGTCGTCTCAGATCACCCCGTGCCGCGGTGGAGATGTCCCGTCCAGCGTCCAACGGCCGATGTGCTGCAGTTTCCAGCGCGTCGCGTCGTGCAGGGTGTGGGTGCGTGCGTCGCGCCAGTAGCGGGACAGGTTGGCCGCGCCGGATGCGCTTCGGGTGCCGCCCAGTTCGAACACCGCGTTCGCGGCGTCGAGCGCGGCGCGGGTCGCCGCGACCTTCGCGGTGGCGACGTCGATCGATGCCGCCGCGGCGGTGTCGGCGTCGAGGTCGGCGCGCGCGGAGTCCACCGCGCGGGCCGCGACGGTCAGCAGGGCCTGGGCCGCCCGCACCGTGACGGTCACCTCGCCGGCGAGCTGAGCCAGTAGCGGATCGTCCACCGCGCGGTCGACTCCCGCCTCGAAGTGGGGACGGGCGCGGCCGGCCTGCACGACCGCCTCGCGCAGGGCGCCGGTCGCGATCCCCACGTCGATCGCGGCGTGCAGGATCTGTGCCTGTGCCCCGTAGGTGGTGGGCCCGTCGAACAGCCCCGAGTACTGGACGATCGACGAGGCGGGCACCGTCACGCCGTCGAGGGTGACGGTGCCACTGGCGGTGGTGCGCTGCCCCATGCCGTCCCAGTCGTCGACGACGGTGAGCCCGGCGGCGTCGCGGGGCACGAACGCCACGGCCCTCGGAGTGCCGCGGCCCGGGGTGCCGCCGTCGCCGACCACACTGGCGCGCACGGCGATCCAGTCCGCGAACAGGGCGCCCGTGCTGTAGAACTTGCGGCCCGAGAGGGTGAAATCCGCACCGGACGGGACGAGCACCGTGGTGTCCACGTCGACGGGATGGGGGCCGCGTTCGCTCTGCGCGTTCGCGAACAGGGCTCCGGACCGCACCTCACCGTAGAAGAACTCCTGCTGATCCAGGGTTCCCTGCGACCGGAGCAGTTCGAGGAAGGTGAAGTGGGACTGGGGGATCTGCGCGATACTCGGATCCGCCTCGGCGAGGAGCCGGAAGATCTCCACGAGCGTCTCGGTGGGCACGTCGATCCCGCCGTACGCGCGGGGCACCGTCACCGCGCCGAGGCCCGATCCGGCGAACTCGCGGATCTGGGTGTGCGGCAGTTCGCGGTTCGCGTCGCGGAGCGTGGCGTTCTCGGCGAATCGCCGGCCCAGCACCGTGGCCGTCTCGAGCGCGTGGTCGCCGTCGACGATCCCGGATGTGACCTCGGCAGTGCCCATCTCAGCGGACCCCGGCGGGAAGGAAGGGAACGCTTCCGGACACGGCGCCGTCGGCACCGCCGGTGAACAGGCCGCGTTCCCGCAGGACCGGTAGCACCCCCTCGCCGAACCAGTACAGCTCCTCGAGGTGCGGGTATCCCGAGAGCACGAACTCGTCGATGCCCAGCGCGGCGTATTCGGCGATCCGGTCGGCGACTTCGGTATGGCTGCCGACCAGCGCCGTCCCGGCCCCGCCGCGCACGAGACCCACCCCGGTCCACAGGTTCGGCGCCACCTCCAGGTTGCGGGCGTCGCGCCAGTCTCCGCTGCGCCGGTTGTTCTCGTGCAGGGCGAGCATGCGGCGCTGTCCTTCGGACTCGCTGCGTGCGAGACCCGCCTGTGCCGCGGTCACCGTGTCGGGGCCGAGTGCCGCGATCAGCCGGTCGGCCTGCGCCCACGCATCGGCGGCGGTGTCCCGGGTGATGACGTGCAGGCGGATGCCGAACCGGATGGTGCGTCCGCGCCGGGAGGCGAGTTCGCGGATCCATGCGATCTTTTCGGCGACGGCCGCCGGCGGCTCACCCCAGGTGAGGTAGACGTCGGCGTGCTCGGCGGCCACCGGGCCCGCGGCGGCGGACGATCCACCGAAGTACAGCGGGGGGACAGGGCTCGGGAGCGTGGCCAGCGCGGCTTCCGAGACGTTCAGGTGCGTGCCGGAGTGGGTGACGGTCTCGCCGGCCCACAGCCGTCGGACGATCGAGAGGAACTCGTCCGCTCGGGCGTACCGCTCGTCCTTGCCGAGGTGGTCGCCGTACGCGCGCTGCTCGTGGGCCTCGCCGCCCACCACCACGTTGAGCAGGATCCGCCCCGGGGCGTGCAGTGAGAACGTCGCCGCCATCTGCGCGGCGAGGGTGGGGCTGATCAGTCCCGGGCGGAACGCCACGAGGAAGGCGAGTCGCTCGGATTCGCGCGCCACCATTGCCGTGGTGAGGAAGGCGTCCTCGCACCATGCGCCGGTAGGGGTGAGTGCGCCGGCGAATCCGAACTCCTCGGCGGCGCGGGCGATCGACGCCAGGTACCCGACGGTGGCGCGCCGATCACCGCGGGCCGCCCCGGCGGGCGTTCCGTGGCCGCCGCCGACGATCAGGCGGCTGTCGCCGTAGGTGGGAAGAAACCAATGGAATGCGAGGGACATTGTTGCGAGGTTAAGGGCGGGGCGGAGCGCGGGCCACGGTTGAAATCGGTCCGATTCCAATTCTGGTCCTCGCCGGACGGCGCCTGGCGCCGCTGCCGAGCGGGACGCGCGGACCGGACGACGAAAGGCGGGGCGAGAGAAGAAGCTCTCGCCCCGCGTCTCGAACGACGGTCAGGAGGCCAGGATGAGCCCGCGGTCCCCGGTGCCGAAGCGGCGCAGGACCTCCACCACAGCGGGCGACGGCGTTGCCAGCCCCCGTGATTCGAGCCACGGCAGGGTGCCGTCGACGATGTGCTCGATCGTGAACTCGGCACCGAGCGGGAGGAGCGTCACGCCGTCGGCCACGCGGGTGGTGTGGATGTCGGCGATCAGTCCGGCGAGGCCGTGCGGGGTGCCGATGTAGGACAGGGTGTCTGCGCGACGACGGCCGTCGAGCAGCGCATACTGCTTGCGGGCGCCGCGGGCCTCCTCGGCGACGAGCACCTCGAGATCGACCAGGACGCTGATGCTGTCGGGATCGCGACCGTCGGCGCGGGCTTCGGAGCGTGCCCGTTCGCGGAGCTTCGCGCTCTCCCTCAGGTCGGCGGCGCGGATCCGGACCACGTTCGACGGCGAGGCGCTCAGGTCGAGCGCCGGTTCGTCGGCGCGTCCGGCGGTCAGATCGGCCCAGTAGTGCGGTCCCTCGGGCCCGGCAAGCTCGACGGCGATACGCAGGGGACGATCGATGGTCCGGGTAGCGTTGTGCGACAAGGGTTTTCTCCTGGAGAATGCGCCGCTCCGGTGGTACTCCGGCGCGACGTGGCGGAAGGGGCTGTGAGCGGTCAGCCCGTACAGATGCCCGAGGAGGTCCGGCCCAGATCGACGTGACGACGGCACCAGCGGGCGACGACGGTCGCTGCGGTCTCGGGTGCCATGGGCGATATCCTACACAATCGGTCGGGAATGCTCGATTCGGTGGTGAACCCGCCGTCCGGGCGGGTTCACCACCGGGGTCATGCGGCGCGGAGCGCGGCGAGCCCCCACTCGCGCGCCAGCAATTCGTACGAACGCAGCCGGTCCTCGTGCCGGTGCGTCACCGACGTGACCACGAGCTCGTCCGCCCCGGTAACGCGCTGTAGCGACTCGAGCCGCTCCGCCACGGTGGCGGGAGCGCCGACGAACTGGGTGATCAGCCGGTCGTCGACGAGGCTGCGCTCCTCGTCGCTCAGCGGTGCCGACGTGGCCGGGTCCGGGTACGGGACGGCCCCGTGGCCGGACCGGATGCTGTGCGTCCAGTGCCCGTACGTGGCCGCCAGGTCACGCGCGGTGGCGTCGTCGTCGGCGACGACCGCGTCGGCGGACACCACCACGTACGGTCGGTCGAGGAAGCGGGACGGGCGGAACGCCGCGCGGTACGCCTCGACCGCCTCGACGGTGGTGCCGGGACTGACGTGGTAGTTCGCACCGAACGGCAGACCCAGCCGTCCGGCCAGCGACGCCGACGGCCCCGCACTGGTCCCGAAGACCCACAGCTCGACGTCCGCGCCCTCGCCGGGGCTGGCGTGCAGCTCGATCCCGTCCTCGGTGCGATAGGTCCCGTCCAGCAGAGCGAGGATGTCGTCCACCTGCCCGTCGAAGTCCGGGGCCTGCGCCCCCGGTTGCTGCAACGCGGCGAACCCGGCGGCCAGGCGCGGGGAGGACAGCAACGGCCCGGGCTGGTACGGCGGCGGAATGACCAGGCCGTCGCGCACCTCGGTGGCGCGGTGCGATTCCTCTTCGGCGGCCCCGGACCGGGCGGCCGCGAGCGCCTCCGCCCGGCGTTGTCCCGACCGGCCGAGTCCCAGGTCGATCCTGCCCGGATACAGCGCGTCCAGCGTGCCGAACGCCTCGACCACACCGGCCGCGGTGTTGTGACCGAGCTGAACCGCGGCGGCGCCGACGCGGATGGTGCTGGTGGCGGCGGCGATTGCGCCGATCAGCACGGCCGGCGACGACGACGCGACGGCGACGAAGTGGTGCTCGGCCACCCAATACCGGCGGTACCCCCACCCTTCCGTCCTCCGGGCCAGGTCGACGGTGTTGTGCAACGCCTGCGCCGTGGTGGATCCCTCGCTGACGGGGGAGAGGTCGAGGACCGAGAGCGGCACCGGATTCGATGCGGTCGTCACCGGGCCTCCTCGTCGCGCGGAGTGCGTTCGCCGGCCTCGACGGCGAACGGCAGCCGGTTCTCCGCCGGGGCGATGGGGCACGTCGCCGCGTCGGTGAACGCGCACGGCAGGTTGGCGGCACGGGTGAAGTCGAGCGTGACCGAGCCGTCGGCGGTCGGCGCGGCGACTTCGAGGATCCGCGCGGCCGGGTAGGTCGTCACGCCGCTGGTTCCGTCGGTGAACAGCACGCGCAGCGGACCCGAGCCGTCGCCGAAGGCGACGAGGCGGTGCTCGGCGCCGTCGTGGGTGAAGCGGATCAGCCCGGCCGCGCTGTGGTGGTGCTCGAGGCCGTCGACCACGGCGCCGGTGGTGACGGTCCGCACCTGATCGAAGGCCTCGAAGCGGCCCTGCAGCACCCACTCCGGCGCAGGCTCGTACGCGGGGATTCCGGTGAAGGCCGTCAGAGCCGGCGACTTCGGGTCGTGGATGCGGACGGCGAACCGGCCGGTGCGGCGGATGATCTCGGCGTAGCCGTCGCCGGCCGCGACCCGGACACCGGGTGCGCCCTCGATCGGCTCGTGCACCTCGGTTCCGCCGTCGGATTCGAGGAGCACGCGCTCGCCGTCCACCCGCCACAATCCGGGCACCTCGTCGAGGATCGTGGGCTCGGTGTCCAGCCAGTACAGCCCGGTCAGGCTGAGCCAGCCGTCCGGGCGGCGCAGCGCCTCCTCGCGGGCTGCGTGCCAGCTCCGCCAGTCCTCGGTGAACGTCTCTCGGTCGAGTGTGGTGGTCACGATGCCTGAACTCCTTCGTCGATCTCGTGCGGGTGGCGCAGGTCGAGGTGACTGCGCAGGGTGGTGCCCTCGTATTCGGTGCGGAAACTGCCGCGTTCCTGCAGCAGCGGCACGACCTTGTCGACGAATTCGTCGAGGCCGCCGGGGGTGAGGTGCGGAACCAGGATGAAGCCGTCGCTCGCGTCGGTCTGCACATAGCGGTCGATCTCGGCGGCGACGTGATCGGGGGTGCCGACGAACTGCTGCCGCGCGGTGACCTCGATGATCAGTTCGCGGATGCTGAGCTTCTCGGCCTCGGCCTTCTCCCGCCAGGCCAGCGCGACGGCGCGCGGATCCTTGGCGTGGCGGACGCGGCCGCGCGTGATGTTCAGGTTGTCCTCCGGTTCGACGTCCGGCAGCGGCCCCTCGGGGTCGTACCCGGACAGGTCGCGGCCCCACACCTGCTCGAGGAACGCGATCGCGGTCTGCGGGCTCACCTGCTGCAGCCGGATGTGGCGGGCCCGCTCGGCCGCGTCCTCCGCGGAGTCGCCGAGGACGAACGTCGCGGCCGGCAGGATCTTCAGGTCGGCGTGGCTGCGCCCGTACTTCGCGAGGCGGCCCTTGACGTCGGCGTAGAAGGCGTGGCCCTCCTCGAGGGCGCCGTGGCCGGTGAAGATGGCGTCGGCCTTGGCGGCGCCGAATTCGCGGCCCTCGTCCGAGTCGCCGGCCTGCAGGAGCACCGGGTGTCCCTGCGGGCTGCGTGGCACCTCGAACCGCCCGGAGATGTCGAACTGCGTGGTGTGGATGTCGAACGGAGCGATGTCGGAATCCGCCGCGAAGATGCCGTTTTCGCGGTCGACGACCGGTGCTCCGGGGCGCCAGCCGTCCCACAGCCGCCGGGTGACGTCGACGATCTCGTGGGCGCGGACGTAGCGCTGCGAGTGGTCGAGATAGCCGCCACGCCGGAAGTTCTCGCCGGTGAAGGCGTCGGAGGAGGTGACGAGGTTCCACGCGGCGCGGCCGTCGGACAGATGGTCGAGGGTGGCGAACTGCTTGGCCAGTTCGTACGGCTCGTTGAAGGTGGTGTTGATCGTGCCCGCGAGCCCGAGGTGGGTCGTCGCACCGGCGAGGGCCTCGAGAACCGTGAGGGTGTCGGGCCGGCCGACGACGTCGAGATCGTGGATGCGGCCGCGGTGCTCGCGCAGCCGCAGTCCCTCGGCCAGGAAGAAGAAGTCGAACAGTCCGCGTTCTGCGGTCCGGGCCAGGTGCAGGAAGGACTCGAAGTCGATCTGGCTCTTCGATTCGGGATCCGCCCACACGGTCGTGTTGTTGACGCCCGGGAAGTGCGCGGCCAGGTGGATCTGCTTTCGAACGGTGTTCTGCGGCATGGTGATCGGCCTCCTCAGGCGGTGGCGTAGCGGTTGGCGGGGCGCGGCAGGCCGAGACGGTCCCGCAGGGTTCCGGTGGACGTCGGGACCTGCGGCCGCAACACCGGCAGGACCCGTTCGGTGAGCGCCGCGACCGTGCCGGCGAGGGCCAGCGGACGTAGCACAACGCCGTCCAGGCCGTCCACGTCCCCGAGGAGTGCGAGCAGCCCGGCCGGGCCGCCTCGGTAGAACAGCGACTCCGGGGTGTAGGCAGCGCCGGCCCAGTTCTCGAGCTGGGCCAGGTCCGCGGCGGCGGTGGCGTCGTCCGCGGCGAGCAGCACGTCGATGTCGAGCAGCACCGCCGGTCGCCGATCACCGGCCTGCGCGCGCAGGCGTTCGGCCAGGTTCGCGGCGGACCCGAGGTCGGCGGCCTCGATACGCACGAGATCGGCGCGCTCCGCGGCGAAGTCGAACGACTGCTCGTCCGCTGCCGCAACCGCGACGAGGGGCCGGCCCTGGGGTGACCGGGGCGTGATCGACGGACCTTTGACGGAGAAGTGCTCGCCGACGAAGTCGATGTAGTGCAGCTTGTCCCGGTCGACGAACCGGCCGGTGGCGACGTCGCGGATCTCGGCGTCGTCCTCCCAGCTGTCCCACAGGCGGGCCGCGACCTCGGCGGCCTCGGCGGCCTCGGTCCACAGTGAGCCGGTGTCCTGGGTGCCCTTGCGGCCGAACAGGGCGGCCCGGTCCTCACCCTCGGAGACGGCGACCTGCCACCCCGCACGGCCGGCCGTGGTGTGGTCGAGGGTTTGCACGGCCTTGGCCACGTGGAACGGTTCCGTGTGGGTCACCGTCGCGGTGGGGATCAGCCCGATCCGCGAGGTGACGGCGGACAGCCGGGCGGCGACGCCGACCGCTTCGAGCCGGCCGCGCACGGTGTCCGCACCGGAGTCGATGCCGAACGAGTCGGGGAGGAAGGCCAGGTCGACGCCGGCACGATCCGCGCGGCCCACGAGATCCGCCCAGTAGCGGGCGGTGAACACGTCCTCCGCGCGTGAATCCGTGCGACGCCACGAATGCGGATGCGTTCCGGTTCCGCGGAATTCGAGGGCGAGCAACAACTGTGAACTATCGGGCATGCCGAACCTTCCCTGGAATGGCATCGAGCAGCAGTTTCGTGTACTCGTGCTGTGGTCTGTCGAAAATCTGTGCGGTGGTCCCGGATTCGACGATTTCGCCGGACCGCATCACCGCGACGGTGTCGCTGATCTGCCGGACCACGGCAAGATCGTGGGAGATGAACAGATAGCTCAGCCCCAGCTCGTCCTGCAGGCGGGCGAGCAGGTCGAGGATCTGCGCCTGGACCGACACGTCGAGCGCGGAGACGGGCTCGTCGAGCACGAGGAGTTCCGGGTGCAGCGCGAGCGCGCGGGCGATCGCCACGCGCTGTCGTTGTCCGCCGGACAGTTCCGCGGGTCTGCGCTCGAGGTGTGCCGTGCTCAGCGCCACCTGCCCGAGCAGCTCCGCAACACGTTCGGCGCGCTCGCTTTTCGTGCCGATGCCGAAGGCTTCGAGCGGTTCGGCGACGACGTCGCGGATGCGGAGTTTGGGATTCAGGGCCGCATAGGGGTTCTGGTGGACGATCTGCACCCGGCGGCGGAGCTCGCGCAGGTCCCGGCCGCGCAGCGCGGTGATGTCCCGCCCGTCGAACCGGACCTGCCCGGACGTGGCGGATTCCAGTCGGATCGCGATGCGGGACACCGTGGACTTGCCGGAACCGGACTCGCCGACCAGGGACAGAGTGCGACCGCGCGGAACCGAGAAGGAGACGTCGCGAACCGCCTCGAGCGACGTGCGCCGGTCGATGCGGAAGGTCCTCGAGACCCCGGACACGGTGAGCAGGGGTTCCGCGGGTCCGCGGCCGGGCCGGGCCGCGGCGCCGGCGAGGCTCGGTGCGGCGGCGACGAGCGCCCGGGTGTACTCGTGCCGGGGGTTCTCGAGGATCTGCCGGGCCGGCCCGGTCTCGACGATCCGGCCCTGGCTCATCACGACGATGCGGTCGGCGCGGTCGGCAGCGACGCCGAGGTCGTGGGTGATGAGCAGGACCGCGGTACCGGTCTCGGCGATGCGGCTGTCGAGGTGGTCGAGGATGCGCCGCTGCACGGTGACGTCGAGCGCGCTGGTCGGCTCGTCGGCGATGACGAGGTCCGGCCGGCATGCGAGCGCGATGCCTATGAGCACGCGCTGCCGCTGCCCGCCGGACAGGTCCTGCGGGTACTGCCTGGCACGGAGTTCGGGATCGTCGAGCCCGGCTTCCGCGAGGATGCGCCGCGCGTCGATCTTCGCGGTGCGCCGGTCGGCGCGACCGTGGATACGCAGGACCTCGGCGACCTGGTCACCGATGCGGACGACCGGGTTCAGGGACGTGGTGGGGTCCTGGGGCACGAGTCCGATGCGGGCACCGCGCACCTTCTCGAAGGCGCGTTCGGGCAGGGTGTCCAGTCGCTGCCCGTCGAACGTGACGGTGCCGCCGGTGATCCGGCCGCTGCCCGACAGCAGGCCCAGGATCGCGTGTGCGGTCGTCGACTTGCCGGAACCGGACTCGCCGACCACCGCGACGACCTCACCCCGGGAAAGCGTGAAGCCGACCCCGTCCACCGCGGTGACCGGGTCGCGACGGCTGCCGTACTCGACCCGCAGGTCGCGTACGTCCAGCAGGGGCGCGGTCATCGAGTGCTCCGTTCTTCGATGGCGTGACCGAGGCGATGCGCCGACAGGACGACCGCCACGATGACCAGGCCGGGCAGCGTCGTCATCCACCAGGCGGTGGCCAGGTAGTTCCTGCCCTCGGAGATCAACGATCCCCACTCCGGGGTGGGCGGCACCGCGCCGAAGCCGAGGAAGCTCAGCGACGACACAGCGAGCACGGCCATGCCGAACTCGACCGCCGCGAGCGCGACGACGGGGGCGTACGAGTTGCGCAGCACGTGCCGGCGCAGGACGGTGTGCCAGCGGGCACCGCATGCGAACGCCGCCTCGACGTACAGGGCGCGGCGCACGCGCAGGACCTCCGACCGCATGACGCGGGCGAAGTTCGCGACGAGCCCGACGCCGACCGCGATCGCCACGTTCATGGTGCCGAATCCGAGCGCGGTGACGAGCGCCAGGGACAGCAGCAGAGCGGGGATGGACAGCAGAACATCGACGACCCGCATGAGTAGCCCGTCGACCGCTCCGCCGACCGCACCGGAGAGCAACCCGACGAGCGAGCCGACGACGAGAGCGATTCCGACGGCGACGAGCGTCGCGGTCAGGGACAGACCCGCACCGTGCACGACCCGGGTGTACACGTCGCGCCCGATGTTGTCGGTGCCGAACCAGTGCGCCGCGGACGGCCCCTGCAACTTGTCGGCCGGGACGCCCTGCAGCGGATCACCGGACGCGAAGACCGAGGGGAACAGGGCGAAGCCGACGGCGAGGAGCAGCACGGTCGTCGAGACCACGAGAACCCCGTAGCGGCGCAGGGCGCTCGTCGCTCCCCGGAGCCGGGACGGTCCGTGTGGCCCGGCCGCGGCCTGCGCGGATGCGGCGACCGGTTCCCGGATCAGGACGTCAGACATGAGCCTTCCTCTCCTCCTCCACCGCGAAGCCGGTGAGTTCGGTGGTCACCTCGGCGGGCGTCGGATGCGAGGGCGAACCGCCGCCGCGACGGCCGTCGGCGATGCGCGGATCGATGAGCGGATAGACCAGGTCCACCGCGAGGTTGACGAGCACGAAGATCACCGCACTGAAGACCACGATGCCCTGGACGACGGGAATATCCTGCGCCAGAACCGAAGTCTGGGTCAGACGACCGACACCGGCGCGGGAGAACACCGTCTCGACGACCACGGACCCCGCCAACAGGTTGCCGACTGTCACCCCGGCGATGGTGAATGCGGGGATGCTGGACAGCCGCAGTGTGTGCCGGGTCTGGAGGCGCCACCGGGACGCGCCCTTGGCGCGAGCTGCTTCGACGAACGGTTGCCGCCATGTGGTCTGCAGGCTCGCGGCGAGGACCTGCGCGATCACCGCACCGGTGGGAAGCGCGAGGGTGATCGCGGGCAGCACCAGATGCTCGATGCCCTGGTCGCCGAATGCCGGAAGCAGCTTCATCCGGAACGAGAAGAGCTGGAGCAGAAGAAGTCCCACCCAGAAGGTCGGAACCGCGACACCGAGCGGCGGCAGCGAGAACAGCGTGCTGCGCAGCCACCGGGCACGCGTATACGTGGCGACGAACGCGATCGAGGTGCCGAGGAGCACGGCGAGCGCCAGGGCGACCGCGGCCAGGGCCAGGGTGCTGGGTACGGCGGCGGCGATCGCGTCGGTCACGGGTTGTCCCGTGACGATCGAGATGCCGAAGTCACCCCGGACGGCGTTGCTCAACGCAGTGAGGTACTGCTCCCACAGCGGCCGGTCGAGCCCGTACCGCTCCTGCAGTTGCGCGACAGCGGCCGCATCCACCGGTGTGCCGCTGCCGGCGCCGTCGACCGCGATGCTCACCGGGTCGGACGGCAGCAGGTACAGCACGCCGAACGAGACGGTGAACGCCGCCCACAGCACCAACAGCGCCTGCACGAGCCGGGAACCGAGATACCGGGCCATGGTCTACTCGCTCAGCCAGGTGTCGAAGAACTGCAACCGGGCGGAGGCCTCGAACTTCAGGTCCTGCACCGCCCCCGCCGCACCGATGGCCTGGGACAGCTCCACGGTCGGCAGCCACAGGCCGTTGTCGAGGACGAGCTGCTGTGCCTGCTCGATCAGCTCGCCGCGTTCGGCCGGGTCGGTGGTGCGCAGCTGCGCGGACAGGACCTCGTCCAGCGCCGGGATCGGGCCGCGGTTGTTGAGGTTGCGCCCGTCGAGTCCGAACGTGGTGCGCAGGATGTCGCCGTCGGCGCGCGTGCTGTTGTAGTAGGTGGCGTCGAAGTCCTTCGCGCCCTGCCGGGCAGTGGCTTCCGGGGTGGAGACCAGGTCGAGCTGCAGGTCGATACCGACCTCGCGCAGCTGCTGCTGCACGAGCTCGAGGATCGCCTGGTTGCCGGCGAACACCGAACTGAACAGCACCGAGAAGGACAGGCGGTTGCCGTCCTTGACGCGGATGCCGTCCGGGCCGGGAACCCAGCCGGCGGCGTCGAGGATCGACTTCGACTTCGCCGGGTCGTAGGTGACGTCGTCAAGTCCGGCGTAGCCGGGGGTGCGGGAGGCGAGGGTGCTGGTCGCGGGCCGGAAATCGGGGCCGAGGACGGTGTCGACGAGTTCCTGGCGGTCGAGGGCCGGCACGATCGCGGCGCGCACCGCCGGATCGGTCAGGACGCCACGGGTGACGTTCGGCTGGAAACCGAACGGGACACCCGGGTTCGGCGTGGTGAGGATCCGTCCGCCGCTGCCTTCGATCTGGGAAGCGTCCTGCGGCAGCGCATCGCTGATCGCGTCGAGCTGGCCGGATGCGAGGCTGCCGGTGCGTACACCGGACTCCGGGACGATCGTGAACTCGATGCGATCGAGGTAGGCCTCGCCGTCGTGCGCGAAAACGTCGGATCCCCATGAATATCCGGTGCGCTTGACCAGCGTGGCGGACTTGTCCTGCTGGTAGTCCTCGTAGACGAAGGGACCGGTGCCGGACAGGTCGCCGGCGCAGCGCTCCTCCGCGGACTTCGCGACGTCCCTGTCGGACAGGAAGCCGAGTTGCAGCGTCGACGACGCCTGCAGGAACTGCGCGTTCGGTCCGGCGAAGGACACCTGGGCAGTGAGCGGATCGAGCACCGTGGTGCCGGTGTACCCCGACAGGTAGCTCGCCGCCAGCGCTGCCTTGGCGCCGGTGAGGGTCTGGACGATCGCGTCGAAGTTCTTCTTCACCGACTCCGCGGTGAACGGGGTGCCGTCACTGAATGTCACGCCGTCCTTCAGCCGGAACGTGAACGCCGAGGCGTCCCCGTTCACCTCCCAGCTTTCGGCGAGCCACGGCTTCAGTTCACCGGTCCCGGGGTCCTGATCGGTGAGCGAGTCGACGATCTGACGGGCGACGTAGATGGTCTGGTTGCTGCCGGCCTGCGCGGGATCGGCACACGTGGGGGCCTGGGACAGGCCGTAGCGCAGGGTGCCGCCGGGCTGCGGGGTGCCGCCACCGGAGGAGGTGCCCGCCGTGTCGGCGCCGCACGCGGCGAGCCCACCGGCGAGGATTGCGGCGGTGGCGCCCGCGACGGCGCGACGTCGGGCGGCAGAGGTGAACGGAACAGGCACCGGGGAACTCCATGATCTCGTGAGGCGCCGATGGCACCGCGCTTCGCGATGCCACCGGCCGGGCAGACGGTCGTAGTTCTTCGACTGGGTTGCGCCGCTCAGGCGCGACAGGATCGGGGGCGACAGATGCCCGAGCACTGACGGCACAGGTCGACGTGCAGGCGCGCCCACGCGCCCACGAACCCCTCGCCTGCCATGCCTTCTCCTCCATCGTTCCCGGCGGTAGCACCCTCACCTGCGGCAGGGGGTTGCTGCGACGTCGTCGAGCCGGGTCTCTCGGTCGCTCTGGATGGTTCCCGGTGACCGTACGCGTTGCGAACGAGTTCGGAGAACCCTTTCGCTCACCGTGATCGAAACCCGGCGCCGGCACGACGACGCCGGTCGGCGAGCGCACAGAGCAGCGACATCGCGAGCATGGCGGCGCACACCGCGAGGCCGGCCGACGCGGCACCGGCGAAGTCGTCCCCGTCCGTCGCCAGCGCCGACAGATACAGGCCGGACACCGCGGCGAGGGCGACCGTCGCGGACAACCGCTGTGACAGTTGCAGGAACCCGGCCGCGACACCGTGACCACCCGCCGGGGACGACTCGAGCGTCAGCGCCCGGTTGGGTGCATCCACGAATCCACCCGAGAGGCCCGACAGAGCGGCCAGCGCCACGAACACCGGCATCGTGGCGTCGTGCCGCACAGCGGCGGCGTAGCCACCGACGACGGCGATCTCGGCCGCCACCGCCACGACGACCGTCACCCGGCCGTATCGCGCGACGACCCGCCACCCCACGGCCGAGGCGACGGCCATCGCCGCGGCGGCGGCGGACAGCACGGCGGCGGCCTGGACCGCGGCATAGCCGCGCCCCTCGATGAGGTACAGGCTCACGACGGTGTTCAGGGACAGCACCGCGCCGAACCAGAACAGTGCGACCAAGGTGCCGAGGATGTATCCGCCGGATCCGGTCAGTTCGGGAAGCAGCACGGGCTTGCCGCCGCGCACGGCGACACGGCGTTCCCACCACAGGAAGGTGGCGAGTGAGACCGCCGCTCCCCCGACGGCGAACACCGCACCCACCGGACCCGGTTCGGAGACCACGGGCACCATCACCAGCGTCGTGGCCGCCGCGAGCAGCGCGAGGCCCCCGGCATCGACCCCGCTGCGGGCCGACGGTCGTCCCCGATCCGGGGGCAGGCGGCGGGCCGCGAGCACGAGTGTGACGAGTGCGCACGGCACGTTGAGAATCAGCAGAACACGCCACCCGTAGTCCCCGGGTGCAGCGCCGAGCACCAGCCCACCGACGAGCGGACCGCACAGCCCGGCGAGGCCTCCGGCCGTGCTGTAGGCGGCCAGGGCCCGGGCGCGCGCCGGGCCGGTGTAGTTCTCGGCCAGGATCCCGAGCACCTGCGCGCTGATCAGGCCCGCCCCGACCCCCTGACCGGCCCGTGCGGCGACGACCGTCCAGGGGTCGGACGCGACAGCTCCGCACACCCCCATGACCGCGAAGAGGGTCATGCCCGCGAGGAACAGCCGCCGCCGGCCGGCCACATCGCCGAGCCGGCCTGCCGGGACCAGCGCAAGACCGAAGCTCAGCGAGTATGCGGCCAGGATCCACTGCACCTGCGAAACGCCCGCGTCGAGACCGGTCCGCAAGGCGGGAAGGCCGATGTTCAGCACCGACGAATCGAGCAGGGTGGTGAAGCCGGCGGCCGCACAGACCGGCACCACCGACGTCGTCTGCCGGGGCGTCTGCGCCCGATCGGTGAGTGTCACGCGGGAGGTGGGTTAACCGCCGACCGCCACCGGATCGGCCGGCACCCGCAGCCCGAGGTTGTGCCGCAGCGTGGTTCCGGTGTACTCGGCGCGGAGGACACCACGGTCCTGCAGCAGGGGCACCACCTCGTCGACGAAATCGTCGAGCCCCCAAGGCACGAGGTGCGAACCGAGGATGAACCCGTCCGAGCCGTCGTTCTGCACGAAGGCGTCGATCTGCTCGGCGATCCGTGCCGCGGTACCGACGAGGGGTCCGCGCTCGAACTGGTCGATCACGACCTCTCGCAGCGTCAGCTTCTTCTCCTCCGCGATCGCGCGGAGCCGTGCGACGGTCTCGAACCGGTCCTGGTGGACGAACGCCCGTCCCTGGATGATCGGCTCGGCGTCGGGGTCGGGATCGATGTCCGGCAGCGGGCCCTCCGGATCGTATTCGGACAGATCCCGATTCCAGATCTGCTCGAGCAGGATCAGGGCGGTCTGCCCGGTGACCTGCTGGTTACGGATCGCGTGGTACTTCTCGACGGCCTCGGCCTCGGTGTCACCGATCACGAAGCTCGCCGACGGCAGGATCTTGATGTCGTCGGCGGAGCGGCCGGCAGCGATCGCCCGGGCCTTGACATCTCGGTAGAACTCCGTGGCCTCGGGCAGCTTCCCGTACGGGGAGAAGATGGCGTCGGCGTTCGCGGCAGCGAAGTCCCGGCCCTGCGGGGACACCCCGGCCTGGAGGATCACCGGGCGTCCCTGGGGGCTGCGCGGAACCGTGAACCTGCCGTGCACGTCGAAGTGGTTGCCGTGGTGTTCGAAGGCGCCGGCGTCGGGTCGACGCAGGAACCGGCCGCCGGCCTTGTCGGCGACGATGTCGTCGCTACGCCACGAATCCCAGAGTTGACGGATGAGCGTCAGGTTCTCCTCCGCGCGCTCGTACCGGTGGGAGCGATCCAGGAAGCCGCCGCGGCCTGGTGGGGGGTCTTCGGGAGGATCGTGGCGGCGGAGAGTCCACATGAGAATCGGACGTCCGCACGCGTCGCGACGGCTGTGGATGTCCGATTCGTGCACTGCTTCGAGCCGCTCGGCGCGGTTCAGTCCGTCCGCAACCGGATCAGCGTCTTCTCGAAGGGGTGCGGCCCGATCTCCTCGGCCGGTCGGCCGGGATCGAACAGGGCGGTGTATCCCGCGGCCAGGTACAGCGCGACCGCCTCGGGTTGACGCCACCCGGTGGTCAGGTAGATGCGGGCGTACCCCCTCCGGGCCGCCTCGGCCTCGAGTTCCTCCAGCACGAGTCTGCCGAGTCCGCGGCGGCGGTGCGCCTTCGACGTCCAGATGCGCTTGAGCTCTGCGGTGGTCGCGTCGTAACGGCGGAACGCGCCCCCGGCGACGGGTTCTCCGTCCTCGACGAGCACCAGCAACGTCCCGTCGGGTTCGGCGAACTCGTCGGCCGGGTGGGGGGGGAGGGGGTGGATCTGCTCGTCGAGCGGACGTTCGTAGCGGGTGCTGTATTCGACGGCGAGTTCGGTGAGCAGCGGGGCGGCCAGCGGGTCGTCCTGCCGCACGGGGCAGACCTGGATGCGGCGGGCGGTGGTCATCGCGCGGTCACCGCCTCGCGGGTGCCGAACCGGAACGGCTCCGGCGCGACGGCCGTGCCTTCGACGAGCCCCGCGATCAGCTCCCCGATTGCGGGGGCGAACTTGAAGCCGTGCCCGGAGAAGCCCGCGGCCACGACGACGGCGCCGATGCGGTCCACGACGAAGTTGCTGTCGGGTGTGCTGGTGTACAGGCAGGTGTCGGCCACGGCGCTGCCCGGGTCGACGCCGGGCAGCCACCGGGCAGCGTAGGCGGCGAGCCGCGCGAGGCCGGCGGGGTCGGCCCGGAAGGTTCTCGTCTCGGGCGTCACTTCGGGTCCGGTGCCGTGCTCGCCGATCTTGATGCCGTCCTCGGAGCCGAGCCCGTAGATGCCGGCTGTCGTGAGCAACGCGCCGGGGTGATGGACGAAGCTCGGCCAGTCGGGGCCCGTGACGGGAACGAAGTGCGCGGGCTGCTCCTGCGTCGTCCGCATCGCCGGGAGGCGGGGCGCCGGATCCGAAGCCCGGGTGAGCAACCGGTGCGACCATGCGCCGGCCGCGACGACGACATGCCGGCCGCGCACCACCGCGTCCGGGGTGACCACGTCGACGCCGTGTCCGTGGCTGTGCAGGCTTTCGACCACGATCCCGTGCCGCACGTCGGCCCCGGCCTGCGCCGCGGCCTCCTGGAACGCGGCGACCGCGCGGTCGGCGTGCAGCCGGCCCGCCTCGGGATGATGCACGACGGCTGTGTCGAACCGTATCCCGGGCCAACGACGTTCCGCGGAGCACGGCTCGAGGACCTCGTGCCGGATTCCGAGGGCGGCCAGCGACCGGGCACGCGACTCGACGACGGCGGGCAGTCCGTGGTCGACCGCGCCGGTGAGGGTCAGTACCTCCGTGCCCGTGGTGTCCTGCAGGTGCCGCCAGAGCGGCAGGGCACGGCCGGCGAGCGCCGTGTAGAACTCGCCGTCGTAGGCCTGCCGGTAGATGCGGGAACTGCCGTGCGAGGCGCCGCGGCGATGACCCGGCTCGAACTGCTCGAGCAGGGTCACCGACTTCCCGCGGGTGGCCAGACGCCACGCCGCCGCCGATCCGATGACGCCACCCCCGACGATCACGACGTCGGCCCGGGGCTCCACCCGGCTCATTGCTGTCCCTCCCTGGCTGTCGTCCGGTTACTGCTTCTTCGGCAGGCCCGGAGGATTGATCACCGACGTCTCGACCGCCTCGTTCGCGATACCCCATCGGTCGAGCACCTGCTGGTAGGTGCCGTTCTCGATGACGTGGTTGAGCGCCGCGTTGATCGCCTCGATCAGGCCGTTGTCCTTCTTGGTCAGGACCGCGATCTCGCCCTGCAGGTCCGGGCCCGCGCCGGAGAACGTGCCGGCGATCTCGGTCTCACCGGCCTGGATGACGTGGAACGACGCGGACGGATTGGGCCCGAAGTAGGCGTCGATGCGGCCGGAGCCGAGCGCGAGGTAGTAGTCGGTGGCGTTCTGGAAGTAGAGGATTTCGGTGGGCTCGAGGCCCGCGGCGACGTTCTGCTCGTTCCACTCGACGAGCAGCGCCTCCTGGTTGGTGCCGGAGCTCACGCCGACCTTCAGACCCGCGACATCCTTCGGGTCCTTCACCTCGATCCCGCTGTCCTTCTTCACCTCGAAGGCGAGGTTGTCGAGGCGGTAGGTGGAGAAGTCGTACTTCTCCTTGCGTTCCTCCGTGACGGTGACATTGGAGATGAACACGTCCGCCTCACCGGAGTCGACGCGCACGAAGTTCTGCGCCCAGTCCGCGGCGGTGAGCTCGACGTCGAGGTCGAGAACGTCGCCGAGGAGATGCGCGAAGTCGGTCTCGGAGCCGATGATGGTCTTGTCGTCGTCGGCGTAGAACCGCAGCGGGGGTGCGGTGCCGGCAGACCCCGTGACGATGAGGGTGCCGCGGTCGCGGATGGACTGCGGGACCTCGGCCGCGATCTCGGGTACGGGGTCGGTGGTGATGCGGTTCTGGTCGGCGGTGAGGTTGTAGCCGGCGGCGCCGGCCGCGTCGGGCTCGTCGGTGCCGCAGGCGGCGACCGACAGCAGGGCGACGGCGGTCAGGGCCGAGGCGACCAGCCTCGTGCGTCGGGTCAACGCGGACATCATTGCCTTTCGGGAGGACTTCAGAGGACTTTGGACAGGAAGGCGCGGGTGCGCTCCTGGGTGGGCCGGTCGAGAACCTGCGCGGGCGGACCTTGTTCGACGACGACGCCGCCGTCCATGAACACGACGGTGTCGGCAACCTCACGCGCGAAGCCGATCTCGTGGGTGACGATCACCAGGGTCGCACCGTCGCGGGCCAGGTCGCGGATCACCTCGAGCACCTCGCCGACCAGTTCGGGGTCGAGCGCGGAGGTCGGCTCGTCGAACAGGATCACGGCCGGGCGCAGCGCGAGGGCGCGGGCGATGGCGACCCGCTGCTGCTGCCCACCGGACAGCTGTTTGGGGTAGTCGTGGATCTTGTCGCCGACGCCGACCCGGTCGAGCAGTTCGCGGGCGAGCGTCTCGACCTCGGCGCGGTCGCGGCGCTGCGCGGAGATCGGCGCCTCGATCACGTTCTCGAGCACGGTCAGGTGCGGGAAGAGGTTGAAGTTCTGGAACACGAATCCGATGCGCGACCGTTGACGGAGGATGTCCCTCTCGCGTAACTCGTGCAGCTTGTTGCCCCGGCGGCGGTAGCCGACGAGTTCGCCGTCGATGCGGACCGTGCCGCGGTCGACCTTCTCGAGGTGGTTGAGGGTGCGCAGCAGGGTGGACTTGCCGGAGCCGGAGGGGCCGAGGATCACCGTGACCTCGCCCTTGCGGACCTTCAGGTCGACACCCCTGAGGACCTCGAGGGATCCGAACGACTTGTGCACGCCCCGGACGTCGACGGCGTACGGGGTGGGATCGACCGGCGTGGTCATCGGGTGGCTCCCCGGGGTGCGGCGATACCCGAGTCGCGGATCTCGCGGAACTTGGCGACGGTCTTCTGCCAGGGGGTGAGCGGGAGGGCGCGGGACGAGCCGCGCGCGTAGTGCCGCTCCACGTAGTACTGGACGATCGACAACGCGGTGGTGAGCACGATGTACCAGACGGTGGCCACCATGAGCAGGGGCACGACCCGGCCGTTGCGGCCGAAGACGACCTGCACCTGATAGAACAGCTCGGCGATCGCCATCGTGGAGACGATCGAGGTGCCCTTGAACAGGCTGATGACCTCGTTGGCGGCGTTGGGCAGGATCGATCGCATGGCCTGCGGCAGAACGATCTTGAAGAACTGCCGGCGACGAGGGATGCCCAGGGCCTGCGCCGCCTCGATCTGGCCGTGGTCCACGGAGATGATGCCGGCGCGGATGATCTCCGCCGAGTAGGCCGCCTGATGCAGGGCCAGGCCGATCACCGCGGCGGTGAAGCCGGAGATCACGCCGGTGACCTCGAAATCGAAGAACGACGGTCCGAACGGGACACCCAGCGACAGCGTTCGGTACAGGTACGCGATGTTGAACCAGAACAGCAGCTGCACGATGAGCGGGATGGATCGGAACGCCCAGATGTACACCCAGGAGATCACCTGCAGGACGGGATTCCTGGACAGCCTGCCGACGGCGAGCAGCACGCCGAGCCCGAATCCGAGAACCGTTCCCCACACGGTGAGTTCGATGGTCACCACCAGGGCCGAGAGCACGGACTGTGCGGTGAAGTACCGGGCGAACGTCGCCCAGTCCCAGCCCGGGTTGGTAGCCAGGCCGTGCACGAACTGCGCCACCAGGACGAGGGCGAGGGCGGCGACCAGCCAGCGCAGCGGGTGGCGGGCGGGGGCGACGACCAACCCGGCGTCGTCGGGCTCGGCGGTGCTCGCCGGCGCGGGACGGATCCCGGTCGGCGCGCTCACGCCGACCCACCGGGGAAAGCGTTCATCGGGTAGTACCTTTCACGGATCTCGGGTGAGTGATCGGCGTGCACACCGAGCGGGCGGGGCGCGTGGAGATCACTGTCGCCCGGCGGGGTCCTGCTCGTCACGGATTCCGATCCGGGTGATTCGAACCCGCCGCAGGACCCGAGCAGTCCGCGGGGTGATACCGCACGCCTGAATGGCCGAATGTCACACGGGTTCGATCCAACTGAACCTGTGTGACATTCGGCCGAGTGAGGCGCCGGTGGGCGGGCGTGGCTCTAGCCGATCGGCACCCGCGTCGTCTCCGGCAGCGCCGGTTCCTCGGTCGCGCGCGCATAGACGGTCTCGCCGGGCGCGAGACCGAGAGCGCGTGCGTCGCCGCGGGTGACCTGCGCGGTGAAGTCCTCACCGGTCGCGGCGTTGCGCAGCTCGACGCGGACCTCGAACCCGAGGTGCACGACCCGCTCCACCGTCGCGCGGGTGACACCCACGGACCCGGCGGTGCCCGCGTCCTGGGCGCGGGCGAGATCGGGTTCGCGACCGAGACGGATGTCGTGCGGCCGCACCAACTTTCCGTTGAGCCTGGAGACATTGCCCAGGAACGACATCACGAAGTCGTTCGCGGGCCGGTCGTACAGGTCCCGCGGGGTTCCGACCTGCTCGATGCGGCCCCGGTTCATCACGGCGATCCGGTCGGCGACGTCGAGCGCCTCCTCCTGATCATGGGTGACCAGCACGGTGGTCACGTGCACCTCGTCGTGCAAGCGGCGCAGCCACGTGCGCAGGTCGGCGCGCACCTTGGCGTCGAGCGCGCCGAACGGTTCGTCGAGCAGCAGCACCTTGGGATCGACGGCGAGGGCGCGGGCCAGGGCCATGCGCTGGCGCTGGCCGCCGGACAGCTGTGCCGGATAGCGTTGCTGGAACCCGTCGAGCCCGACGATGCCGAGCAGTTCGTCGACGCGGCGGCCGATTTCGGTCTTGGGCCGCTTGCGGATCTTCAATCCGAACGCGACGTTCTCGCGGACGGTCATGTGCTTGAACGCCGCGTAGTGCTGGAAGACGAAACCGATGTCCCGCTTCTGCGGGGTCACGCCGGTCACGTCGTCGCCGCCGATGCGCACGATGCCGTCGTCGAGGGTTTCCAGTCCGGCGATGGACCGCAGCAGCGTCGACTTACCGGAGCCCGAGGGTCCGAGCAGCGCGGTGAGCGACCCGGACGGGATCTCGATGTCGACGTCGTCGAGGGCCGCGAAGTCGCCGTAGTTCTTTCGTGCGCCCATGACGGTGATCATCTGGTACTCCTCTTGCGGTCGAGCAGGGTCATCAGCAGCAGCACGATCACGGCGATGGCCATGAGCAGGGTCGCGGCGCAGTAGGCGCCGAAGGTGTTGTGGTCGTCGATGTAGCGGGAGTGCACCAGCAACGTCAGGGTCTGGGACACGCCGGGGAAGCCGGACGAGACCATGATGACAGCCCCGAACTCGCCGAGCGCGCGGGCGACGGTGAGGACCACGCCGTACGTCAGGCCCCACCGGATCGAGGGGAGGGTGATGCGCCGGAACGTCTGCCAGCCGTTCGCGCCGAGTGTCGCGGCGGCCTGCTCCTGTTCCTGGCCGATCTCGTGAAGCACCGGTTCGACCTCGCGCACGACGAACGGCAAGGTGACGAAGATCGTGGCGATCACCATGCCCGGTAGCCCGAATATCACCTTGAATCCGAGGGATTCGACACCTCCGAACCACCCGCCGGCACCCCACAGCATGATCAGGGCGACACCGACGACGATCGGTGAGACGGCGAACGGCAGGTCCACCACGGCTTGCAGCAGCCCGCGGCCGCGGAACCGGCCGCGCACGAGCGCAAGCGCGACGACGACACCGAACACGACGTTGACGGGCACCACGATGGCGACGATCAGCAGCGACAGGTTCAACGCCGAGATCGCCGCGGGCGTGCTGATCGACTGGAGGAACGCACCCACGCCGTTCTCGAATGTGCGGTAGAGGATCACCCCGATCGGAACGAGCAACAGGACCAACAGGTAGCCGAGTGCGATCGTCCGCAGCGAGATTCGCGTCCACGGGGAGACCTTCATCGGTCCTCCTCCTCCCGGCGCAGGCTGCGTCCCGTTGCCAGGCGCAGCACGAACAGCACGACGAAGGCGATGAGCAGCAGTGCCACGGACACCGCGGCAGCGTTCACCGGGCGGTCGATCTCGATCTGCTGCTGGATGTACTGCGACGCCACCTGGGTCTCGTACGGGATGTTGCCGCCGATGAGCACGATCGATCCGTATTCGCCGAGGGCACGGGCGAACGCGAGCCCGGCACCGCTGACGACAGCCGGGGTCAGCACGGGCAGTACCACGGACCGGAAGATGGTCAGGTTGTTCGCGCCGAGGGACGCCGCGGCCTCTTCCACCTCTCGGTCCGCCTCGAGGAGCACCGGCTGCACCGAACGCACCACGAACGGCAGCGTCACGAATGCCAGCGCGACGACGAGCCCCGGCTGGGAGGCGTTGAGATGGATACCGATCGGGCTCTCCGGCCCGTACAGCGCCAGCAGCACAATGCTCGCCACGATGGTGGGCAGCGCGAAGGGCAGGTCGATCAGGGCATTGACGAACTTCTTGCCCGGGAACTCGTCGCGCACCAGTACCCACGCGATGAGGGTGCCCATGACCACGTTGACGACCGCGACGATTGCGGAGACGACCACGGTGATCCGCAGCGTCGCCAGCGCGGCCGGGGCGGTGACGGCGTTCCAGAAGCCACTCGGACCGTCGGCGAACGCCTCGGTGGCCAGCGCCGCGAGCGGCAACAGAACGATGACGGACAGCCACAGCACGGCCACTCCGATGCCGAGCGGTCCGACCGTGCCGGTGGCTGCACGCAGCGGAGTGCGGCGGCGCGTCGCCGGGGCGGGAGCCGGCCTCGATCCCACCCCGGTGGCGCTGTCGGTGATACTCACTGTCCGGGCTCTACTTCGTGGCGTTGTCGTAGATCACGGCGATCGAGCCGGTCTCGGCCTTGAACAACTGCTCGTCGACAGCCTTCCAGCCGCCCAGGTCCGCGATCGTCCACAGCTTCGCCGGCTGCGGGAAGTCGGCCGCGAACTCCTCCGCCACCGCGGGGTCGACGGGACGGAAGCCCGCCTCCGCCCACAGACGCTGCGCCTGCGGGGTGTAGAGGAAGTCCGCGAACGCCCGTGCCTTCTCGGCGTTCTTCGAATTCGTGAGCACTGCAGCCGGATTCTCGATCTTGAAGGTGGTGGGCGGGGTGACGTGCTCGACAGGGTCGCCGTTGCGCTCGATGAACAGCGCCTCGTTCTCGTAGCTGAGCAGCACGTCGCCGGAGCCCTGCAGGAACGCCTCGGTGGCCTCGCGACCGGACTTGGGCTGGATCTTGACGTGCTCGTTCACGAGTGTGGTGACGTAGTCCAGACCCGCCTGCGGGTTCGCGCCGCCGTCGCTCTTCGCCGCGTAGGGGGCGAGCAGGTTCCACTTGGCCGAGCCGGAACTGAACGGGTTGGGCGTGACGACCTCGAGGCCGGGCTGCAGCAGGTCGTCCCAGTCGGTGATGTTCTTGGGGTTGCCCTCGCGCACCACGATCGTCACCACCGAACCGAAGGGAATTCCGTTGTACGGACCGGAGTTCCAATCGGCCTCGACGAGCCCGGCGTCGACGAGACGGGTGATGTCCGGCTCGACGGAGAAGTTGACGAAGTCCGCCTCGGCGCCGTCCTTGACCTTCCGGGACTGATCGCCGGAGGCGCCGTAGGACTGCTGGAACTCGACGTCCGCACCCTCCTCGGTGGCCTGGAAGGCGGGGATCAGCTTGTCGAATCCGGGCTTCGGCACGGCGTACGCGTACAGGTTGATCGTGCCGCCGGAGCCGTCGCCGCTGCTCTCACCTCCGCCCACGGTGTCGCTGGATCCGCCGGAGCACGCGGTCAGCACGGTCGCGCCGAGGGCGGCGAGGGCGGTGACGAACAGACCCGAACGTCTCTTCATGAGGTGATGCCTTTCCTGCAGGAGTGTCTCTGTGCGAGACCGGGGGAGGACCCGGGCACACCGGTTCGAGGAGACGCTCCGCAGGACGGACGAAGGTGGTGGAGACGTGGACCCGAACGAGTCGGGCCGACGAATGTCACGCCGGACGGGGCGACGCGACTCCTCGGCAACCGGGGGCGGCAACGATGCCGCAAGGGTTGGTGACGGGAGTCAGCGACGACAGTCGACGTCGGCGACCGCGCGCACGCCGACAGCGATCAGCGCCAGTTCATGGCGGACGCGAGGCACGGCGGTAGCGGACACGCGGCAGACTCTAGCAGAGGCACTCGGCCTGTTCGGCGGTGTCGCCCGGAAGCGCGCGCAGTCCGGTGGCGCGACCGCCGCCCCCGCCGCCCATCGCGTCCATCGCCTCGCCGAGGAGCAGGCAGCCGGCGAACACGACACCGCCGACGGTGAGAACCGTGGCGTACATCTTGTCGATCACGATCTGCCTCCCGGCGGGTTCCGCGGTGTCGCGAGTGGTCGTGCTCCAGCGTGACGCGGGATCGGCGCCCCGAACTGTCCGGATTCTGGACAGCGACCCGACCCGCGTCACGGCACCGTGCGCGCGCCGGGCGAGCCCTCGCCCCCCTCGGCCGCGGCGACCCCGAGCATCAGCCGCGTGATCTCTTCCCGGTCCGACGCGCCGGGCAGGCCCCAGCCGGGCTGGTAGCCGTACATTTCCGCGAGCGTGATCGCGCGGCGGTTGCCGTCCGCCACCTCGACGTCGGTCGGGGTGATCAGACCGGGATGCGCGACGCCGCACGCCTCGGCCAGCTTGAAGATGTCCCGGCGCAGCGCCCGGATGTAGTTGGCGGCGCGCACCGACTTCAGCTCCACGTCGAGCCCCCGCTCGAGCCACGGGTTCTGGGTGGCGACGCCCGTCGGACACCGGTCGGTGTGGCACTTCTGGGCCTGGATGCAGCCGATCGCGAGCATCGGCTCCCGCGCGATGTTGACCATGTCGCAGCCCAGGGCCATCGCCACCACCGCGTTGTCGGGCAGTCCGAGCTTGCCGGCGCCGATGAACGTCACGTCGTCGCTGAGGCCCGCCTCCGTGAACAGCTTGTAGACCCGGGCGAAGCCGCTGCGGAAGGGCAGCGAGACCGCGTCCGTGAACACGAGCGGCGCGGCGCCCGTGCCACCCTCGCCGCCGTCGATCGTCACGAAGTCGACGCCGCGGTCGGAGTTGCACATCGCGTCGACGAGGTTCTGCCAGAACGCCATGTCGCCGACCGCCGACTTGATGCCGACCGGCAACCCGGTCTCGTGGGCGATCAGCTCGATCCAGTCGAGCATGCTGTCGACGTCGTGGAACGTGGTGTGCCGCGACGGGCTGACACAGTCGCGACCCTCCGGGATGCCGCGGATCTCGGCGATCTCGGGGGTCACCTTGGCTCCGGGCAGCAGGCCGCCGAGGCCGGGCTTGGCACCCTGGCTCAGTTTGATCTCGATCGCCCGCACCGGCGCCGACTCGACGACGGCCTTCAGCCGGGCCAGGTCGAACCGGCCCTCCTCGTCGCGGCAGCCGAAGTACGCGGTGCCGATCTGGAAGATCAGGTCTGCCCCGTTGCGGTGGTAGCGCGACAGCCCGCCCTCGCCGGTGTTGTGCAGGCACCCGCTGGCGGCGGCACCGCGGTTGAGCGCCGAGACGGCGGCCCCGCTCAGCGAGCCGAAGCTCATCGCCGAGATGTTGACGATCGACTGCGGCCGGAACGCCTTCGCCCGCCCGCGCGCCCCGCCGAGGATCTTCGCCGACGGGATCCGCAGCTCCTCCCCGGCGTGCGGCGCCGCCGACGGCGGGGTCTCGGAGAACGTGCGGTGCTTGATGATCGTGTAACCGTCGGTGTATTCGACGTCGTTGTCGGTGCCGAAACCGAAGGTGTTGTTCACGAGTTTCGACGACGCGTACACCCAGCGACGCTGATCGCGGGTGAAGGGGCGCTCCTCGTCGTTGCCGGTGGTGATGTACTGCCGCAACTCGGGACCGACCGCTTCGAGCAGGTAGCGGCCGTGCCCGACGACGGGGAAGTTGCGCAGCAGCGCGTGGCGTCGCTGCAGCAGGTCGTACGAGGCGACCGCGGCCATCGCCGCGGCGGGGATTCCGAGGGCTTTCGACCACTTCATGGGGCCACCGTACGACGCTGCCGCGATGCCCGCCGACCTTCGTGAACGCGGTTTCGGGAGCGGGCCGCGCGGGTAGGCAGTGCACCGACACGCGTGCGCGGGGCACCCGGGCGCGCGGACACGGTGTGGACGACCGCGGACACGGTGTGGACGACGAGGGGCCGGCGATGCGCAGACACGATCGGGACTACGACGAGCGCGACCTCGAGGTCGACGACGCCGAGGATCACGCCGCGGGCCCGACCGCGGTGGCGGTGTCGCTGAAGCGGTCCCTCGAACGGATGGGACCGATCCGGACGGCGCAGACGCTGTTGCGGCTGAACCAGGCCGAGGGCTTCGACTGCATGAGCTGTGCGTGGCCCGATCCGGACCCGGGACATCGATCGGTCGCCGAGTTCTGCGAGAACGGTGCGAAGGCGGTGGCGGAGGAGGCGACCCGGCGCCGTGCCACTCCCGAGTTCTTCGCCGCACACAGCATCGCCGACCTGGATTCGCACAGCGAGCACTGGCTCGGCCGGCAGGGCCGCATCACGCATCCGATGATCAAGCGGCCCGGCGCCACCCACTACGAGCCGATCGACTGGGACGAGGCGTTCGCCCTGATCGGTGCGGAACTCGAGGCGCTCGACAGCCCCGACGAGGCGATCTTCTACACCTCCGGGCGCGCCTCGAACGAGGTGGCATTCGCCTACCAGCTGTTCGCCCGGGCCTTCGGCACGAACAACCTGCCCGACTGCTCCAACATGTGCCACGAGTCCACCAGCATCGCGCTGCAGGAGTCGATCGGCATCGGCAAGGCGAGCGTCACGCTCGACGACGTGTACCACGCGGAGCTCATCGTCCTGCAGGGCCAGAATCCGGGGACGAACCATCCGCGCATGCTGACCGCCCTCGAGAAGGCGAAACGCAACGGCGCCACGATCCTGTCGATCAACCCGCTGCGCGAGGCGGGCCTGGTCAACTTCCGCAATCCGCAGACCCCACGCGGGGTCGTCGGCCGCGGCACCGACCTGTCGGACCTGCACCTGCCGATCGCGCTGAACGGCGACCTCGCGCTGCTGCAGGCGTTCGGTTCGCTGCTCGTGGAATGGGACGCGCTCGACCACGAGTTCATCGAACGGCACACCCACGGTTTCGAGCAGTGGCGCCACCACGTCGCCGGCGTCGACTGGGACGTCGTCACCACCGCCACGGGGCTGTCGCGGGAGCAGATCACCGAGGCGGCGACGCTGCTGCGCGACTCGCGCGCAACGGTGTTCTGCTGGGCGATGGGCCTGACCCAGCACCGCAACGCGGTGGCCACCATCAAGGAGGTCACCAACCTGGCCCTCGCGCAGGGCAACATCGGCAAGCGGGGCGCGGGTCTGTTCCCCGTGCGCGGGCATTCGAACGTGCAGGGCGACCGCACCATGGGTATCTGGGAGCGGCCGCCGGCCCACTTCCTCGATGCGCTGCAACGGGAGTTCGGCTTCGATCCGCCGCGCGAGAACGGCTTCGACACCGTCGACTCCATCCGGGCCCTGCGCGACGGCCGGGCCCGCTTCTTCATGGGGCTCGGGGGCAACTTCGTGCAGGCCGCGCCGGACACCCACGTCACCGCGGCGGCGATGCGCAGGGCCCGGATGACGGTGCAGGTCTCCACCAAGATCAACCGGTCGCATCTCGTGTGCGGCGAGACGGCGCTGATCCTGCCGGCCAAGGGCCGCACCGAGCAGGACGTGCAGGCGTCGGGCCCGCAGTTCGTGACGGTCGAGGACTCCACGTGCTCGGTCCACGCGTCCCGCGGACCGTTGCCGCCGGCGAGCGCGCACCTGAAGTCCGAGGTCGAGGTCGTCTCCCGGATCGCCGAGGCCACGCTGGGGGACCGGTACGGCCTCGACTGGAAGGCGATGCGCGACGACTACGGCGTCGTCCGCGGCCTGATCTCGCGGGTGGTGCCCGGGTGCGAGAGCTACGACGTGAACGTGCGGCGGCCGGGCGGCTTCGTCCTGCCGCATCCGCCGCGCGATTCGCGCTCCTTCCACACCGCCTCCGGGCGGGCCGAGTTCGCGGTCTCCCCGATCGACGTGCTGCAGGTGCCCGCGGGGCACGTGATCCTGCAGACCCTGCGGAGCCACGACCAGTTCAACACCACCGTCTACGGGCTGAGCGACCGGTACCGCGGCATCGAGGGCGGGCGGCGGGTGATCTTCCTGCACCGCGACGACATCGCCGCCCTCGGCTTCGACGACGGCGACCTGGTCGACCTGTTCACCCGGTGGGACGGCGACGAGCGGGTCCGGTGCGCGCGCTCGTTCCGGATCGTCGAGTACGACACGCCGCGCGGCTCGGCGGCCGCCTACTATCCCGAGACCAACGAGCTGGTGCCGCTGGATTCGACTGCACGCCAGAGCAATTGCCCTACCTCGAAATCCGTCGTGGTGTCCCTGGCGCGCGCGGGCGAGCGCAGCGGCGAGTGCCCGGAGGACTCGCACCAGGGCCGCCTCGGGTCGGACTGGTCGCACAAGACCTGCCCGGACCCCGAGTACCTGTCCTGAGACCCGCTCAGCCGGCCCCGGTGTGCCGGGCCGCGGTACGCGAGTGACCGGCGCGGAACGCCGCCGGTGACGCCCCGTAGCGACGGGTGAACGCCTGCCGCAGCGTCTCGGCCGTGCCGAAGCCGCAGCGCGCCGCGACCGCCGTGACCGGCAGCGACGTGGTGGTGAGCAGGACGGCGGCGGACTCGAGCCGAACCCGGCGGACGTAGCGGGCGGGTGTGTCGTGCAGGTGGTGCAGGAACATCCGGGTGAGGTGCCGTTCGCTCATCCCGGCGCGCGCGGCGAGCGCGGCGGCCGACAGATCGCCGTCGAGGTGGGTGGTGATGTGGTCGACGAGGCGCCGCATCCCGCGGTCCTTCGGTTCGGGGGCCGTGGTGAACATGCTCATCTGCGCCTGGTTGCCCGGCCGCTGCAGGTAGGTGACGAGGGCCCGGGAGACCCGGCGGGCCATGTCGGGGCCGTGGTCCTCCTCGACGAACGCGAGGGCGAGGTCCAGGGCGCTGGTGACGCCGGCGGCGGTGGCGACGTGCCCGTCGCGCACGAAGATCGGCAACGGATCCACCTGCCCCTGCGGATACCGCGCGGCGAGCCGATCGGCGAACGCCCAGTGGGTGGTGGCGCGACGGCCGTCGAGCAGACCGGCGGCCGCGAGGACGGAGGCGCCCGTGCACACGGACGCCACCCGACGGCTGTCCCGCGCCAGGCGGCGCACGTGGCCGACGAACCGGGCGTCGTCGGCCATGTCGATGTGCCCGAAACCACCGGAGACCACGAGGGTGTCGAGCGTTCCGACGAGCCGCTCGAGCCGTCGCTGTCCGGCCAGCACGAGCCCGGTGTCGCAGGCGATCGCGGCCCCGCCGGGGGTGGCCAGCTCGACCCGGTACGCCGGGACCGCGCCGAACCGGTTCGCCGCCGCGAACGTGGTCGTCACGCAGGCGATGTCGAGCAGCTCCGCCCGGTCGTAGCCGACGACCACCACGAGTCGTTCGTCCACACCGTCGACCGTAACCGGGGCCGGGCCCGGACGCGACGTGTCCGGCGGACAGGGATCCCAAATTTCCGGACCTGTCCGGCGCCCGGGTCTCGCCCGGCCGGCCCCGGCCGCCGATCGTGGAGGCATCCCCCACCACTGCCCCCGGGAGACCTCATGGACACCACGACGGCCGTGAGCACGGCCCGCCCCGCATCGCGCCGCTCGGCCGGGCCGGCCTTCCTGGCGCAGCGCTGGCCGACGGTGGCGGCTCTTGCGTTCGCTCTGATCGGCACGCCCGCCGAGGCGAGCGTCGAGATCCTCACCGAGATGATGATGCTGCTGCCGTTCCTGTATCTCGTCACGGCCGTGCTCGACCGCCCGCGTGCGGTGTGGGTGGTGTTCCCGGCCTCCTACACGGCGTGGTTCGTGGTGCGGGCGCTGGACGTCGTGCCGTCGACGGTGCTGATCGGCGCCGCGGCGGCGGTCGTGGTCGTCGTGGGCGCGGTGCGCGGCCGGCTGCGCGACCGCCGTTTCCTCGTCCAGGCGGCCGGCATGGTCGCCTTCGGGGCGCTCGGCCTGGTCGCGCTCGCCGTCGATCCGGACGTCGCCCGGTACATCGTCGCGGCCGGATGGTTCCTGCACGGCGTGTGGGATCTCGTCCACCATCGGCTCCGGGTCACCGTGGACCGTTCCTTCGCCGAGTTCTGCGCCGTCCTCGACATCGCGGTCGCCGTCGCGCTCGTCCTCGTGTGAGACATCGGCATCGCGCTCACCGGGCGCGCAGCCGCAACCGGGTGTAGGTGAACGTGGCGTAGACGATGCCGAGGAGGAGCAGCATTCCGGCGGAGAGCAGCCACCACGACGGGGCGTGCTGCCACAGCACGTCGGCCTCGGCGGTCGGGTCCTTGGCACGCAGGTCGACGGTCGAGGCGGTCGCGGCATAGCCCCAGCGCGACGGCGACAGCCACGACAGCTGGGCGAGCACGGCGCGCCCGGTGATGGGAATCAGGCCGCCGCTGAGCACGAGTTGCACCATGACCGTCACGACGAGCAGCGGCATCACCTGTTCGCCGGACCGGGCGACGGCCGACAGGGCCAGGCCGACCACCACGCAGGCGCACGTGGTCAGCGCGATGTCGACGACGAGTTCGACGCTGCCGGAGGGGATCACGCTGCCGGGCCCGGGGGTGCCCTTGCCGACGAGGACGACGAGGACCAGCACGAGCGACTGCACGATCGCGGCGGCGCAGAACACCACGATCTTCGCGATCAGGTACGCCGAGGGCGCGAGCCCGGCGGCACGTTCGCGGTGGTAGATCATCCGTTCACCGACGAGGTCCCGGACGGTGAGCGACGAGCCCATGAAGCAGGCGCCGAGGATCAGCAGGATGAGGATGAACGCCAGCTCGCCGGGCTCCGCCCCCGGGCTCGGTGGGCCGAATCCGTCGCTGCCGGGCACCAGGATCGACAGCCCGCCGAGGATGAACGGCAGCAGTGACAGGAAGACGAGGTAGCCGCGGTCGGCACGGATCAGCCGCATCTGCCGCCGGGCGACGGTGCTCAGCTGTCGGCGGC
>NZ_PCZU01000209.1:35362-41567 GCF_002887785.1 Rhodococcus sp. ENV425 | reverse complement strand
GGGGCGGCCCAGCGGCCCGGGGGCGGCGGCGGGGGGATGGTCGACGGCCGCGCTGCGGGCGAGGTGCTCGGCGTGCACCTCGTCGGGTTCGGCCGCGACGCGGGCGAAGATCTCCGCCCAGTCGGTGCTGCCGAGGGCGGCGCCGACCTCGCCGGGCGGCCCGACGTAGGCGGTCTTGCCGCCGGGGGCGAGCAGCAGCACCTGGTCGCACAGTTCGAGGTAGGACAGCGAGTGCGTGATGACGAGGACGACCCGGCCGGAGTCGGCGAGGCGGCGCAGCGTGGTCATGATCTGCCGGTCGAGCGCCGGGTCGAGGCCGGAGGTGGGTTCGTCGAGGATCAGCAGCGACGGCCCGGTGAGCAGTTCGAGGGCGACCGACGCGCGCTTGCGCTGGCCCCCGGAGAGGCGGTCGACGCGGGTGCCGGCGTGCTCGGTGAGCTGTAGCTCGGCGAGCACCCGGGCGATCACCTCGTCGCGGTCGGCGCGGGTGGTGTCCGGCGGCAGCCGCAGTTCGGCGGCGTAGCCGAGGGCCTCGCGGACGGTGAGTTGCCGGTGGAGCACGTCGTCCTGGGGGACGAGACCGATCCGGGAGCGCAGGGCCTGGTATTCGGCGTGCACGCTGTGGCCGTCGAACTCCACGACCCCGTCGGTGGGGTTGCCGGTGCCGGACACGATCTTGGCCACGGTGGATTTGCCGGCGCCGGAGGGGCCGATGACGGCGGTGAGCGTGCCGGGCGGCGCGGCCAGGGTGACGTCGTGGAGCAGTCGACGATTCCCGTCGATGGTCAGCCCGACGGCGCGGACCCGCAGGCCACCGGTCGCGGGAGCCGCCACCTTCTCCCGGGGGACGAGGGTGCCGTCCCGGACGACGAGGTCGGTGTTGCCGATCGTCACGACGTCGCCCTCGGTGAGGGCGGCGCGGGTGATCCGGGTGCCGGCGACGAAGGTGCCGTTGACGCTGCCGAGGTCCTCGATCTCGAGACCGGACGGTCCGGTGCGCAGGGCCGCGTGCTGCCGGGAGGCCAGGACGTCGGGGACGACGACGGCGTTGTCGGCGGCGCGGCCGATCGACACGTCGCCGGGCCGGGGCGCGGGGCGGGGCCGGCGCAGCGGTCCGCGGGTGTCGCCGGCGCGGACCGCGGTCAGCTGGTCGAGCAGGCCCCATCTGCGTTCGCGGGTCGCCTCGGGTTCGGCGACGGAGATCCGGAGGTCGGGTCCCTCGGCCCGGTCGCCGAGCCTGGCGACGACGGTCCCGGTGACCCGGACCCGCTCCACCCGGCGGCCGTCGACGAAAAGCCCGTTCTTGCTGCCGGAGTCGACGAGATACCACCCCTCGTCCCAGTGCAGGAACGCGTGTTCGCGGGAGACCACCGGGTGGTCGAGGGTGACGTCCATCGATCGGTCGCGGCCGATGCGCACCGTCGCGCCGGGGCCGTAGCCGGCGCGTCCGTCGTCCCATTCGAGCAGGACCTGCGCGTGCCGGGTCTCCAGGTCGTCCATCGTCTCGGCCTTCCGTCAGACGTGTCCGCTCGCACCGACGTGCGGTCCTCGACCGCCCACCGACGATTTCCGACCGCTCGTCGCATCGTGCGCCGGGAGCCGGTCGATCTCCGATTCTCCCACTCCGGGAATGCCCAGGCCAGGCCGTCGACGCGGACGGCGCGAGTGTGGTGTGCCCGATTTGACAGGCGCTTGTGTGGCCCAGGACACTACTAACAGACCGCTTACCGACCGAGCGATCGGTCGTGGCGGTGGGAAGGTTCCGCAGTCGAGTGGAAGGAACTGCGTCGTGACGTCCGAGAAGCGCCCCTGGACCGCGCTCTACCCGAACGGGCTCGATCCCGAGCCGGCGGTGCCGTTCGTCTCCCTGGTGGACGCGTGGCGCGCCCGCGTGGATGCCAACCCGGACGGCAAGGCCATCGCCTACTTCGACGGTGTGCTGACCGCCCGCGAGACCGACGAGCTCTCCGACGCCCTCGCCGTCGCCCTCGCCGCCCGTGGCGTCCAGCGCGGCGACCGGGTGGGCATTTACCTGCAGAACATCCCCCAGTACGCGCTGACCCTGCTCGCGTTGTGGAAGCTCGGGGCCGCGGCGCTCGTGCTCAACCCCATGTACCGGCGGGCCGAACTGCGCCGCCTCGTCGACGACGCCGAGATCGTCGGCATCGTGTGCGCCGACACCGCCGTCGCGGAGACCGCGGACACCGTCCGCGACAGCTCCGTGCGGTGGATCTTCAGCACCAGTGACCTGGACTTCCAGACCCGCGACGACGCCCGGGTCTTCCCGTCGACGGACCGCGCCGTGGCCGCGCCCGACGGTGACCTCGTCGAGCTGATCGAACAACACCGGGGCCGGCGGCCGCCCCACGTCGAGATCACCGGCGACGACGTCGCGTTGCTCGCCTACACCTCCGGCACCACCGGTCCGCCGAAGGGTGCGATGAACACCCACGCCAACGTGCTGGCCGTGGCCACCACCTTCGGTTCCTTCGTCGGCCTGGCCGCCGGCGACGCGGTGTTCGCCGTCGCCCCGCTGTTCCACATCACCGGCGCCGTCATCAACGCCACGCTGGCGCTGGTGCACGACACCGCCCTGGTCTTCGCGAACCGCTTCAACGCCGAGGTCGCGCTCGAGGCCCTCGTCGAGCACGGGGTCACGTTCACGATCGGCTCGATCACGGTGTTCAACGCCCTGTACGAAACCCCCGGCGCCGAGGCCCGCCACTTCGCCTCGATCAAGACCCTCTACTCCGGCGGCGCGCCGATCCCGCCCGCGACCGTGGAGAAGTTCGAAGCGAAGTTCGGCAAGTACATCCACAACGCCTACGGCATGACCGAGACCTCCTCCGGCGTGATCGCGGTACCGCCCGGGCGGCGGGCACCCGTCGACCCCGCCAGCGGCACCCTCGCGATCGGTGTCCCGCTGCCCCTGCTCGACGCGCGTGTCGTCGACGCGGACGGCGCCGACGTCGAACCCGGCAAGCAGGGTGAACTGGAACTGTCCGGCCCGCAGGTGATCTCCGGGTACTGGCGCAACCCCGAGGCGTCCGCCGCCACCCTGCCGGACGGGCGGCTGCGCACCGGCGACGGTGCGATCATCGACCGGCACGGCTGGGTCTACCTGGTGGACCGCCTGAAGGACCAGATCAACGTCTCCGGATACAAGGTGTGGCCCCGCGAGGTCGAGGACGCCCTGTACGAGCATCCCGCCGTCCACGAGGCCGCCGTCGTCGGCCAGCCCGACGACTACCAGGGCGAATCCGTGGTGGCGTACGTGTCGCTCGAACGCGACGCCCACGCCACCGAGCGCGAGCTCGTGGACTTCGTCCGCGACCGCCTCGCCGCCTACAAGCGGCCCCGCCGGGTCCACATCGTCGAGAACCTCCCCAAGACCCAGACCGGCAAGATCCGGCGCAGCGACCTGCGCGACCGCACGATCCCCACCCCGACCGCCTGACGGTCCGTCCCCTCCGGCGTGACCGAATGTCACACGGGTTCGGTCACATCGAACCCATGTGACATTCGGCCACCGCTCCCGCGAACGAAAAGAGATACGACGTGAACACCGACGTCCGGAACACCCGGGGTGCGGTCGACACCGCGCCCACCCTGGCATCGAAGAAGAAATCGCTGTTCGCCAGCGCGGTCGGCAACGTGCTCGAGTGGTACGAGTGGAGCGCCTACGCGGTCTTCGCACCGTTCATCGCCGCGGTGATGTTCAACAACTCCGATCCGATCTCCGCGCTGCTGTCCACGCTCGCGGTCTTCGCCGTCGGCTTCCTCATGCGCCCCCTCGGCGGCATCGTGTTCGGCCGCATCGCCGACCGGCGGGGCCGCAAGTTCGTCCTCGTCACCACGATGCTCATGATGGCGACGGGCAGCCTCGTCATCGGCATCATGCCCACCTACGAGTCCATCGGGGCGTGGGCGTCGCTGATCCTGCTCGCCGCGCGGATCATGCAGGGCTTCGCCCACGGCGGCGAATCGGCCACCGCCTACTCGTACGTCGGTGAGATCGCCCCGCCGCACCGTCGCGGGATGTGGGGCAGCGTCGCCTTCATCGCGATCTTCGGTGGCTCGGTCCTCGCCTACAGCATCGGTGGCGCCGTCACCTCGTCGCTCTCCGAAACCGCCGTCGCCGAATGGGGCTGGCGCATCCCGTTCCTCATCGGCGCCTGTCTGGCCCTGGTCGCCCTGTACCTGCGTCGCAGCATGGACGAGAGCGACGTGTTCGACGCCCACCAGGAGCAGGACGAGCAGCCGCGCATCCCGCGGAAGACCGTCGTCCGCGCGATCCTGCTGATGATCGGCATGACCTCCGGCATCACCGCCGCCCACTACACCTGGACGTCGTACGTCGCCACCTACGCCATCACCCAGCAGGGGATGGACCCCGACGTCGCCTACTGGATGTCGGTGATCGCCCAGTCGATCGCGCTCGTCTCCCTGCCCTTCTGGGGCATGCTGTCCGACCGGATCGGCCGCCGCCCGATGCTGTTCGCGTTCGCCGCACTGATGCTCGTGCTGCAGCTGCCGCTGACGATGATGATCTCCTCGGCCGGATGGACCCTGCTCGTCGCGACGACCGTCGCGCTGCTCGTCGTGTCCGTCCCCGCGTCGGTGCTGTCGGCGACGCTGTCGGAAAGCTTCCCCACCCGGCTGCGGACCCAGGCGATCGGCTTCGCGTACTCGTTCTCCGTCGCGGTGTTCGGCGGAACCGCCCCGTACCTGAATCAGCTCCTGATCGGCCGCGGCATCGGATGGGCGTTCAGCGTGTACATCATGGTGCTGTGCGTGCTGACCGGCATCGCCTGCGTCTTCATGAAGGAGACCAAGGGCATCCGCCTCGAACACGCCTGACGGACGATCGGCTGCGCCCCGCCGGCACGGAACGGCGGGGCGCAGCCGTGTCCCGCGACGTCCCGCGGCCCGGACCGGATGCCGTTACGCTGGGGCTGCCGCAGCGGCGGGACCGGTCCCGGCGTGCTGTACCCGCTCCTCGTCGCGGTGACACGTCGATCCCGTGGGCGAGGAGGCGGTGTGCAGGCAGATTCCGGTGCGCGGCTGCTCGACAGCGACGGGCTCACCGGCCGGGAGGCCGCCGCGCGGCTCCGCCGGGACGGGCCGAACCAGCTTCCGGCCGCGCGACGGGTGCCGTGGTGGCGCAGGCTGATCGCGCAGCTCACGCACTTCTTCGCGCTGCTGTTGTGGTTCGCTTCGGCCCTCGCGTTCGTTGCGGGCATGCCGGAGCTGGGCATCGCCGTGATCGTGGTGATCGTCGTCAACGGCATCTTCGCCTTCGTGCAGCAGGAGCGCGCCGAGAAGGCCGCCGAACGCCTGGGGGAGCTGCTGCCCACCACCATCGTCGTGCGGCGCGACGGGGCGGTGCGCACCGTCGACGCCCGCGACCTGGTGGTCGGCGACGTCGTCGTGCTCACCGGCGGCGACCGGGTCCCGGCCGATCTGACCCTCGCGGTCGCGGGCCGCTGCACCTTCGACGAATCCACCCTCACCGGGGAGAGCGAACCGGTGCTCCGCACGGCCGGCGCGGCCGTGTTCGCCGGAACATTCGTCGCCGAGGGCGAATCCGAAGGGATCGTCACGGCTACGGGTGCGAACACCCGCCTCGCCGGTATCGCGGCCCTGACCACCTCGGTGCGACGTCCACCCGGCCCGCTCGATCTGGAGATCCAGCGCATCGTCCGGACGCTCGCCTTCGGTTCCGTCGGCGTCGGCGCGGTGTTCTTCGCCGTGTCTCTCCTGGTGGGGATCTCCTGGCAGGACGCCTTCCTCTTCGCGGTGGGCATCACCGTCGCCCTCGTGCCCGAGGGACTGCTGCCCACCGTGACGCTGTCGCTGGCGATGGGGGCGCAGCGCATGGCCCGCGACAACGCGCTGGTGCGCAACCTCGAGGCCGTCGAGACCCTCGGTTCGACGACGTTCATCTGCACCGACAAGACGGGCACGCTCACCCAGAACCAGATGAACGTCGTCGAGGCGTGGACCCCGGCCGGGACCGTGGCGGTGCGCGGGGAGGGGTATGCGCCCACCGGTGAGGTGACCGGCCCGGAGCCGGCGGTGGCGGCGGCCGCGACCGCCGGTCTCGCCGGTGCGGCCGCCTCGAAGGGTGGGATCACCCTCGACGACGACGAGTGGCGGGCGGTCGGTGACCCGATGGAGGCGGCGATCGCCGCGTTCGCGGCCC
>NZ_PCZU01000209.1:33663-35322 GCF_002887785.1 Rhodococcus sp. ENV425 | reverse complement strand
GTCACCCGCCGGTTCGTGTTCGACCCCCGGCGCCGCCGCGAATCGGTGATCGTGGGCGGGCAGCTGCTCCTCAAGGGCGCCCCGGACGCGGTGCTTCCGCGCTGCGCCGACCCGGGCGAGCTCGTCGACCGGGCGGAGGAGGCGCTCGCGGACATGGCGTCGCGGGGCCTGCGGGTGCTCGCCGTCGCCCGCCGGACCCTGACCGATCCCGGCGTGGAGACCGACCCGGACCTCGCCGAACGCGACCTCGAACTCCTCGGCCTGCTCGGCATGGAGGATCCGCCGCGGACCGCCGTCCCGGCCGCGTTGCGGGCCGCCCGCGGCGCCGGCATCAAGGTCGCGATGCTCACCGGCGACCATCCAGAGACCGCGCGCGCCATCGCCCGCGAGATCGGGCTGCTCGGGCCCGCGGGCCTGGTGGTGCAGGGCAAGGACCTGCCCGAGGACGATCAGCTGCTCGGTGCCCTGCTCGACCGGGACGGCATCGTGATCAGCCGCGTCTCGCCCGAGCAGAAGCTGCGTGTGGCCAAGGCCCTGCAGGACCGCGGCCACGTGGTGGCGATGACCGGTGACGGCGTCAACGACGGACCGGCCCTGCGGCAGGCCGACATCGGGGTGGCGATGGGTGAGGGCGGCACGGACGTTGCGCGCGAGGCCGCCGATCTGGTGCTGCTCGACGACGACTTCGCGACCATCCTCACCGCGGTGGAACAGGGCCGTGCCACCTACGCCAACATCCGCCGCTTCCTCAGCTATCACCTGACCTCCAACGTGGCCGAACTGACGCCCTTCGCGCTGTGGGGCCTGTCGGGCGGGCAGTTCCCGCTCGCCCTGGGGGTGCTGCAGATCCTGTGCATCGACATCGGCACCGATCTGCTGCCGGCGCTCGCCCTCGGTGGCGAGCCCCCGAGCCGGGACACGCTGAAACGCCCGCCGGAACGCCGCCACCTCGTCGACGGAACCCTGTTGGTCCGGGTGTTCGGTGTGCTCGGGCCGACCGAGGCGATCGTCGAGATGAGCGCGTTCCTCGTGGCGCTGCTCGTCGCGGGCTGGCGTCCCGGGGGCGAATTTCCCACCGGGGCGGCGCTTCTCGCTGCCTCCGGTGCCGCGTTCACCGCCGTCGTCCTCGGTCAGGTGGGCGCCGCGTTCGCCTGCCGCAGCGCGACCCGGCCACCGTGGCAGCTCGGGTGGGGCTCGAACCGGCTGCTGCTGTGGGCCGTGCTCGCCGAACTCGTCGCCCTCGTCGTCTTCCTCGGCGTCGGCCCGGTCGCCGACGTTCTCGGGCACGCGGTTCCGCCGCTCGAGGCGCTGGGGGTCGCGCTGCTGGGCATCCCCGCGGTCCTCGTGGTCGACTCCGTGTACAAGCGGGTGCGCCGTCGCTGGCAGTGAGCCCCGGGGCGTTCGGGGTGCGGGCATCCCGCCGCACGCGCACGATGGGACCGAAGAGGAGGAGCCGCATGGATGTCGTCACAGTTAGGGCTCTGCACAAGCACTACGGAGACGTGCGGGCCGTCGACGTCGTTGACGTGCCGAACCTGGGGTTGCGCCGCCGCGGCACCGGGTATCCCCGGAACACCGCTCGCCGATGATCGGAAGTGACCCGCCATGATCGTCCCCGGCCTGACCGCACCGGACCCGGACACGGAGCCGGGCTCACCC
>NZ_PCZU01000209.1:33019-33648 GCF_002887785.1 Rhodococcus sp. ENV425 | reverse complement strand
CCCCGCCGATCCCGCCGACGCCCACGCCGCCGCCGCCGTTCCCACCGGAGCCGAACCCGGTGCCGACCCCACCGGAGCCGCAGCCGCCGTTCCCGCCGGAGCCGGATCCCGAGCCCTCGCCGCCGCATCCGCAGCGGCCCTTCCCCCAGATCCACGACCTCGCGATGTGACGACCTCGCCGACGGCGGGAGTAAGGAGAGCAGGTATGTCGAGCATGTTCGGCCGCACGTTGCTCGGAACGACCGCGGCGACCGCCGCGACGGCGGTGGTGGGATCGATCGCCTCCCGGGACGTGGACACACGCTGGTACCGGCGACTGCGCAAGCCGTCGTTCCAGCCGCCGAGTGCGGTCTTCCCCGTCGTGTGGACGGCGCTGTACGGCGACATCGCGGTGAGTTCCGCTGTGGCCATCGACGAGCTCGAATCGGAGGCGCGGGTCGACGAGGCCACCTACTACCGGGCCGCCCTCGCGGTGAACCTGGCACTCAACGCGTCCTGGTCGTGGGTGTTCTTCAAGGCACATCGGCTCGTGCCGGCGACGGTGGTCGCCGGGGCGCTCGCGGTGAGCAGCGCCGACCTGGCGCGCCGCGCCGCCCTCGCGAAGCCGGCGGCGGGGGCCGCGCTCGGCC